>CAMOCR010000001.1 GCA_946611025.1 uncultured Alphaproteobacteria bacterium
GTCGTATTAGTCGGATTTGCTGTGCATTCAGAAACTTTTAAACTTTTCCCATCTTCGAAAATACTGTTATAATAATCTGTATCATTTTTCTTTAATACATCAATAAAATTTTTCGGATAACTACTTTCCAACAAATCAAGTCCACCTTCTTTCCACCCATACGCAACTTCTGTTTTGTTAGAATTTACTTTCTTTGTATCCTTTAGATACTTGATATATTTCTCATGAAAATCATTGATACTTTTATCACTCATTATTCCTAAATTTCCATACCCTATCCGTTTTACTGGATATGATTTATCTACAAGCCCCTCTTTAACAACATTAACATAATGAATTTTATCTGTTGGAACTTCATATATAGCAAAATCAGACAACCAAGCGTCTTTTACACCAGATGCTTTATATGTCACAGACATTATTTCCCGTGCTGGTGTTGTTATATTGATTTTTTTATGAAGTGCACCATCATTTCTTTTGACACAATGCTTTGCAGTATAAACATATAATTTACCATCTGGTAATTTTGCCACAACCCCACTACACATATAAGTGTACACAGTGTCCTGTATTTTTTCTTTTGCCTCTACTTTGACCACTGCATTATATGGTTTTTCTTTCTTTTGTTCATCTGTCACATAGCAACGCTTGTCTATCGTGTATTCTTTTGGTTTCGTACAATGGTCGTCACCGAATGCCAACATGGGCGATATAAATGCTAATAAAAATGTCACTACACTTCTTTTCATCTCAGCACATCCTCGCATCGTTGTGCAGACGCCATCAATTTCTTGGTCAGTGTTATCAGCGATATATTTAACCCCGTTTCAACTGCCCCGGTCGCTATATTTGCCCCCGACATCACATTTGCAGTTGTATTTAATGCCTGTTCTTTCCGCTTGTCTTTATTTGACATTTTTATTTTGTTTTCCATGTCCATATATTTGTTTGAATTTGCCGCCGCACTGGTTCCAACACCAACCGCACCAATTGCAACCCCCGCAACAGATGTTCCCATAACCCCTTTCATTCTGTTTTCTATTTTTTCAATATCGCTGATATTTATTGGTTTGCACCATGTGCGCGCGTTGCTTAATTTTTTCATAACATTGTGTTCCATTGGATTTGCACCAACCTTCTTTAATTCTATTTCGATATCTGGTATGGCTTCTATCATTTCATTACAAGCCGTCACGCGCTGAATTAAATCAGATTGGTTTGTATTTATTCCTGACATTATCGCAGATGCCAAATTTGTTCCAATCGTGCCTGCTAATAACCCGGTACGCCAATTCCCCAATTGTTTTGATTTTTCAATATGTTCTTGTAATTCTGCAATTTGCGCCATCGGCTGTAATACATTTTCAAAAAATTCGGCATTGCTCATTGCTTCTACACCTTCGGCAGAACATCCACCCGCATTGCACATTTCTTCGATTAGCCTATCAATCTCTTCTTCCTCTTTTGACTTTGTGATACCAGCAACCAATGCACCACCCGCCGCAACCGTTCCCACAACAGATACCGCCGTGTTCGCCTTGGATATATTCGCGACACGACCAATCTCGTCAGCGACACCCGAACACACAACACGAATCGCCTCATATGCCACTGTGGCATTGGAAACAACATCGTCTACATCTGCAAACGATGCAACAGGGAACAGAAACAACAAAAACAAAATCGGTATTTTTACCATATGTCTGCCCTATTTTTTCAAATACTGAATCGGGTTATACGCGCGCGTTCCACGGCGAATTTCAAAGTGCAATTGCGGCTTGTCAACCTTGCCTGTCTTGCCGACCGTGCCGATTTTTTGCCCGACACGCACATTTGTACCGCGTCGCACCCCCAGTGAATCCATATGGGCATAGACCGTCATCCAACCATCGCTGTGTTGAATAATAACCAGATTACCCATACCTTTGACCTCATTCCCGGCATATGCCACAACGCCGTTTTCCGCAGCCAGAACCGATGTGCCAACATTTGCGCCGATATTTATACCATCGTTAAACAGACCGCCGTTTTTCGCACCATAGTTTGATAAAACGCGCCCCCGCACCGGCCACGAGAATTTAGATGCCGACCGCGCTGCAATTGTTGGCGCCTTGGTGGATGACTTGATTTGTGTTGTCTTGGTTGCGGTTTGTTTTTTGGTTGTTTGTTCCTTTGGCTTTTTATCTTGATTGGTGGCCTTAGATTTTGTTGCTGATTTTTGTTCTGGTTTTGTGGCTGGTTTGTTTGCCTGTTTTGCCGTCACCTTGGCGGATTGATGATTTGCCATCTTGGTTTCTGCCTTGGGCGCGGCCTTGGCTGGTGCAGTTGTTGCCGCCTTCGCCGTACGCACCGGCGCCGATGACAAATCTGGCACACGCAATGTCTGCCCCGCATACAGCGCAAACGGTGGTGTCAAATTATTTATAACCGCCAAATCATTTACCGGTATTGAATATTTACGCGATAATGAATATAACGTGTCACCCGGCGCAACCGTCACCGCACCAACATCAACACGCGTTGTTGTTTTGTGTGCTGGCTCTGCCTTTGGTTTTGGTTCCGCTTTGGCTTCTACTTTTGATTCTGGTTTCGGCTCTGGTTTTACTTCTGCCTTGGTTTCGGATTTTGTGGCTGGGGCTGTTTTAATTTCAGCAATCGCCTGTTCGGTTGGAACACGCACGCGCAGTTTTTGCCCCACCCGCAACAAATATGGCGCGGTTAAATTGTTTTCTTTTGCGATTTCTTCAACCGTCATATTGTATTTTTTACCCAACAAATACAGTGTATCGCCACGCACAACGGCTATTTCCGTATACTCGTCCGCCCCACCATACATTGGAATATTCAATTTATCGTCTGTTTTGCTGTGTTCATCCCATGCAATATCATCTTCGTCAGCCGTTCCATCTGGGGTATTGTCTGGCACGACCAGTGTATCATCAACATCGTCACCCACAAATTCATCCATTTCGTCCGGGGCGTCATCATCTGTTGCATCTGGTGTGTTATCATCAGTGCTTTCTTCAACTGGTTGTGGCGGGACAATATAGTCATCAACCGATGAATACAAAACATAATCGTCACCAGTTGCATCGGTACCATATACTTCTGGTGCGGCATACACGCCATAGTCTGTTGCCGCCGAATTATATATTTCGGGTTGGGCGTTTGGGTCCGCCAACAACGCCGGATAACGCGCCGAAATAAATTCACCAACCGTATCGGGTAATGATGTTATTTTGGGTTGCAAATCACATGCTGCAACGCCCAATATTGCAACCAATAAAAATGCACTGAATTTTTTCACACCGCAATTATATCATAATTTCGGCAACAAATAAACAGTTATGGGAATGTTTTTAATCCCGCATGAACAAAATACTGGATTCAAACAGCAGCCACATCGGCACCGCCAACAGAATCTGGGACACGACATCTGGTGGTGTTAAAACCGCCGCAACAATCACGATAAAGACAATTGCATAGCGGCGCATTTTTATAACACTTTGACGCGATAACACGCCCAACCGGTTCAGCATAACCATAACCAGCGGCAATTGAAACGCAACACCAAACACGCGCAACAGGCCAATTGAAAACGACAAATAATCACGCGCCACCGGCAACATCAAAGATGGCACCGGCGATGATTCGTTTAATTCAATAAAGAACCGAAATACAAACGGCAACAAAACATAGAACGCAAACCCCGCACCAATTAAAAACAAAACCGGTGATAAAATTAAAATTGGGAAAATAAACCCGCGTTCATTTTTTTTCAACCCCGGCGCAACAAACGCCCACACATGCCACAGCGCAACCGGTATTGTCACAATTATAGCAATTAAAAATGCCAATGACATTTGTATCATAAAACCATCGGTAATTCCCGAATACAACAGCGCACCATCGGGCCATATATTTATCAGTGGCGCGGTTAAAAAATCTTGGACAACCGGTGCCACACACCACCCAAAAACCAACGCACAAACAAACACCGCCAATGCCCACAAAATGCGGCGGCGCAGTTCAGCAAAATGTTGCATCATTGTCATTTTTTTCATTTTTTGCGCACCGTTTTTCTTGTCGTGGTTGTACGTTTTTTCTTTACCGATTTTGCGGTTTTACGTGGTGATGAAAAATCGGCCAGAATATCATCTGTTGTTGTTTTGATTAAATCATCGATTGGTTTTTCTAAATCAATTTGCGTTTTTATTTTTTCAGTTGCATCGGTTATTTTCCACACAATCGAACGCACAAATTTCACCGCACGCGCAACAAGGCGCGCCACATCTGGCCACATGCGCGCCGGCACGATTAACACCGCCACAACAATAATTACAAAAAATTCGGCCAGACTTATACCAAACATGTTTTTCCATTAGTCATAGAAGTCATCACCACCACTGGTGCTGACGGTTTTATGACGCGAAATTTGAAAATAATTTTTTCCAAAATTCGTTTTTGTTTGCAAACCATTAAACGCGACATCGGTTTTTGCACCGGTTGCATCAACGACACTCCACGATTTTAATTTGACCGGTTTATTATCAAACACAACCGTCATGTGCCCCAGCCCCTCTTGTCCACGCAAATTCATTTTCAGCGAAAACGAATCTGGGTCAGACTTGGTTTCAATTACATTTATATCCGCATTTTTCAAATCAATGTTTTTGCGAATCAAAATTCCCGCCGGCGTACTGGTCAATGGCACAGTTGTAATTTGGTCCAGTGATTTATCAAAGAAATATAAATCTTTGCCATCGGCAATCATTTGCACCGGCATTTTATCATAGTCCAACCGCACACGCCCCGGACGCAACATTGAAAAAGTCCCGCGATCAACACGCGAACCCGCCGTTTGTACAAAGCCACCAGTTAGCCCCGTAATTCCGTTTAAATATTTTTCGGCACGCGTCACCAATGTGCTATCGACCATCGCATAAGATGACGATGCCAAAACAATTCCAAATATTGCAAATAATAATTTTTTCATTTTCTACATTCCCTTAAATGCTGCTATTACTTGGGCGCGTACATTCTCTAATGTATCGCCCCGCACAACCGCGCCGGCGGCATGTTCATGACCACCACCACCAAACGATGCGGCAATTTTGTCAATTGCGGCACTGCGACTGCGAATCGAAATACCGATTTGTGTTTCTTTCTGTTCCTTTAACAAGACGATATATTCAACGCCATGAATTTGTCCCAAGATGTTCAACACCATTTCCCCGCGACCATCCATGTCGCGATAGTCACGCCGTGTAATTGTTGCAACCGCCAATTTGTTGTGATAGAAAAATTCTGCATTACCCGCCGCACGCGCTTCGACCAGAACAGCCTTGCGCGGTTTGTTATTCATTATTTCAACCAGATGACGTATCGACACCCCACCCGACACCAAATCTGCCATAATCGATAACGATTCGGCATTTTTTGCAAACTTGAAATTACCCGTATCGGTTAAAATTGCCACCGCCAGCAAATCGCGCACATCCATATCAATGCGCCACTTTAATTCTTGCACGATGCGATAAATCACAACCGCCGTTGCATCGGCATTTTCATCATCAATACACAAACCTGCAATCGGGTTATCATTTTTATGATGGTCAATTTCCACAACAAACTTTGCATTTTTTACAATTTCCAGCGGACCGCCAACCTGATGTTCGGCGCCATAGTCCAACAAAATTGCCATATCAAATGCATTTGATGTATCGATTTTATTCCAACAATGTGCATGACGGCGCAACGGCACACCATCCAGATAATCTGGTACATTGCCGTCATAAACACACACGCATTTTATGCCATAGTTTTTTTCAATCAGCCGCGCCAGCGCCAACACAGAACACAATGCATCACCATCTGGGTTTTTATGCGCCATGATTGCAATGCTGGTTGCACTGCGTAATTTTTCATCAAAAATCTTTACGTTTTTTTTCATTTATCCCAACGCAATATCTTCCAAGAAAAACTGTGGCGATACATGACCATTGTATTCGTTTTTCTTTAATTTGCCTAATACCATTATTTTAGTGTTTGTATTCGCATCGTCCAGTAAAAAATCACCAACCGGCGTTCCAACCAGATTAAAGCCAACAAACGCCAATTGCTGACCGCGACTGGTCGAAATCGCGCCGCGCAAATGTGAACCATTTCCCATTGTGGTTGCAAAACGCAACAATCCCCCATGCAACACCAATGTTGGTTCGGGGTTGCCTTGGCCAAACGGTTCCAGTGCGGACACCTGATTTATTAAATTCATTGTCGCACCAGACGCATCCAATTCGGCATCAACGTGCGTTTGGCCAATCGGCGATTTACCGTCTAATTGCGTAACAACCGACTTTTCCAGAAATTCACAAAACGCATCTTCTTGGTTTGCATTCAGCGAAAATCCCGCCGCCGCGGCATGACCGCCCCCTTCGGTTAAAATGCCCGCTGCCAACGCTTCGTGTATAATATGTCCCAAATCAACCGATGCAATTGAACGACCCGATCCATTTATAACACCATCACACTTGGTTGCGACACACGATGGTAAATTATATCTGTCTTTTAATCGTCCGGCGATAATTCCCATCACACCACCGTGCCAATTGTCGCCACATACAAACAAACTGTGCCTGCCCACCGCGCAACACTTGTCCGCCATTTCGGTTGCATGCAACATAATCGCATTTTGAATATCGATGCGTTCATGATTCATTTCATCCAAACGCTTTGCCAAATCAGCCGCAATCAACGGATTGTCCGTCAGCAACAAATCCAACGCCGGCGATGCAGAATCCAACCGTCCCGCCGCATTTAACCGTGGTCCCAAAACAAAGCCAGCGGCATAAACCGTTGCGCTTTTTACGCCGGCGACATCCATCAACACACGCAGTCCCAGATTTTGTCTGCGTCCCAATACCTTTAGACCGGTTGTCACAAACGCGCGGTTTAATTTTACCAATGGCATTGTGTCGCATATTGTCCCCAGCGCAACCAAATCCAGATAATCGCGCAAATCTGTGTTAGCAATTCTGGTTTGCATATCGTCATCTAAATCACGCGACTTTAATTCACGCCGCAACGCAACCAGTGTCATAAACGCAACACCAACCCCCGCCATATATTGCAAACCCGATGTATCATCGGCGCGTTTTGGATTTACAACCGCATCCGCCGCCGGCAAAACATCATCTGGGGAATGGTGGTCGGTCACAACAATACGCAGACCAATATCGCGTGCATGTTTAACCTCTGCAATGCCACTGATACCACAATCCACGGTTATAATTATTTTTGCACCCGCCGCGGCAATTTCATCAATCGCGGCAATGTTCAAACCATAGCCTTCGCCTTCACGTGTGGGCAAATGCCACATAACATCGCACCCCAACGCACGCAGATATTTCACCATTATCGCGGTTGATGTTATACCATCAACATCATAGTCGCCATATATTGCAATTTTATCATGCCCCACCACCGCATCGGCAATTATGCGCGCGGCATTATCCATATCAGCCATCGTTGATGGGTTTGGCATATATTTAATACTGGGGTTTAAAAATTCTGTGACATCGGCATCCGTCACAATACCACGCTGTGCCAGAATTTTTTCAACCAACCGGTCGGTTGCATATGTGTCGTTATTACCATCTTCATACGCATCAACAACCCATGCCCGACCCAGCATGGATTTTTCAACTATCTTTCTCACTATCTACTCTTTTTTTATTATCAAGAGTATTATAAACGAAAATTATTCAAATAGCAACGGCAGTATGCCATCAATAATTTTTCCCGCCGTTGGCACCGCATTCCATGCGGCCGTACGCAGACCAAAAGATTCCTTGACCCCCTTGGGTTCATCCAAGATAACCAACAAAACATATTGTGGTGAATTTATCGGGAACACACCTGCAAACGCGGTCAGGTTGCGCATTTTATCAATTTTACCGGTGGCATCGCGTTTTTCTGCAGTTGCCGTTTTACCACCGATTTCAATACCCTTGATTCGCGCTTGTTTACCACTGGTTTCTTCGGTAATACGGAACATTATCTCGCGCAGTTTTTGTGAAATTTCTGCACTTAAAACACGTTCACCATTTACCGCCCCCAGCGAACGCTTTTGCAATGTTGGATAAACATATATACCACCGTTTGTCATTGCGTTTACCGCCAATAACAAATGCATTGGACTGACCGAAACACCATGTCCAAACGCAACCGTTGCGCGTTCAACCGGCCCCCATTTACGTGGCATCAACGGTTTTTCAGTCGTTCCAAATTCCAGGTCCAGTTTTTCATCCAGATGCAACCGATGGAAAAATTCACGTTGTGCGCCATCAGGTAAATCCAGCGCAATTTGCGCACTGCCACTGTTGCATGAATGCAGCATAATTTCATCAACGCTTAAATATGGACGTGGTGGTTTAAATGTTCGTACATCACCAATCGATGCCGCAACCCGACCAAATTTATCCAAAACCTTGTACGGTTTAACGACATAGTATTCTTTATGAATACCATTTTCATATGCCAATGCCGTATTAAATATTTTGAAAATCGAACCCATTTCATACAACGCACGCATTGGCCGAAACATACGATTCCCCACCGGATCCAGATTTTTGTTTTCTGGGTCAAAGTCGGGCAATGACACCATCGCAACCATTTCGCCGGTGCGTGAATTCATCAGCATACCCATTGCACCCTTGGCACTGTATTTATTCATCGCCATCGACAATTGTTCATAGAACACCGTTTGAACACGTGAATCAACCGACAACAACAATGGATCTTCATTTTCGGTTAAATAATCTTCAAATGCACTTTCGGCACCCTGAACCCCATGATTTTTAACATCAACAAAACCAACCACATGTGAAAACAGACGGCGCTTTGGATAACGGCGCATTTGTATTGGTTCAATATCAAACCCATAAATCTTGGATGCCTTGATTTGTTTTCTGTGTTCTTCGCTGGCGTTTTTTTCCAGATACATAAATTTGCGTCCAGAATTTACCAGCGCAATTGCATCACGCAACGGATACTTGAACGGTAAAATATTATGAATCAATTGTGCCGCCGCTTCCTTATCTTTATCTGGAATTGCAAATGGCCGCACCGTTATATGCCCCGATACAATATCCTTGGCCAAGATGTCTTTACCATTTCTATCAACAATATCTGCACGCGATACAATATCCAAACCATTGCTGTACCGTCGAACCTGATTACCAGACGCCCCCAAAAACAACGTTCGCGCAACAAACGCACCAAAAACAACACAAAACATAAAATAAACGAACGACAGGCGGCGCGAATTCTTGCGCGGGATACGCACATCTTTTAATTTGTGCTTTAAAATATCGTTGCCTATTTCAAACATTATTCGCGATTTGGTAATTCGTCTATTGTTATGTTTTTATGAAAGCCGATTGTTTCCGCGCGCGCATTGTTTAATGTGACACGATCACGTAAAACCTCTGGTCGAACATAGGTGGCAAATTGTGTTTCATAAACCGCAATTTGTTGTGATGTTGTTGCAACACCGGCGCGCACACGTTTTAACACGCGATTTTGCGTACGATAGCAAACCTGTAAAACAACGGTTAAAACAACCGCCGCCGCACACAGCCACACACCGATATGAAACATTTTCTCGTCTTCGCTCATATTCCCCCGCCCGATTTTATTCTTATTTAAGTTTATCATAAATTCTGTAAAAAGCGAATCATTGAATTTACACCGTTCAATCGCCCCGCCCCCAGATTTAATTCTAACCCAGAAAACATTTGTGCCAGATCCATTTGTCTAATTTCATCTGGTGTGTGTCCATCAACCATAGATAACAATATTGCAACAATACCACGCACAATTGCCGAATCGGCACATGCATAAAACCTATTGCCAAGCCGGCAAATTTCAACATGCGACGCACACCCCGTAATTTCACTGCACACGGCACCATCTGGGACCTGTGCCAAACGCGCCCCCAAATCCATAACCATTTCCAGTTTCATTGCCGGATCGGTAATGCCCGATAATAATTTTTTTATTTCATCATAATTCATCATAAATTACCATCCGCTTTCTGTTAAATCTAATTCCAGACGCGCCGCATCCGACATCATCGATAAATTCCATGGCGGGTCCCAAACCAATTCAACACGCACCGGCGCACCATGCGCAACCGCGGCAACCGCATCTTTGACCTGGGCAAAGATTTCTTCCATCAATGGACATGTGGGACTGGTAAATGTCATGGTTATAACAATTTCTTTGGTACCGATTTTTATATCATAAACCAAACCCAAATCCCAAATATTTACCGGAATTTCCGGGTCATACACGGTTTTTAATGCATCAATAATATCTTCACGCGATGTCGCCATTACTTTATAATCCCCCGAATAATATCAACCGTGCGTACGGCATCATCCATCGTATTCCATGGTCCAACCGATATTCTTATTGACCCGTCAACACCCAACGCATGATGCATCCACGATGCACACATATTTCCAACACGTACACAAACATCATGCGCACCAATCAACACCCCAAAATCCAGCACATGCATATCGCGAACCACAAATGAAATTATTTTTGCATCACGCGGTGTCAACAACTGTACACGTGGCATTTTTGACAATTCATCATACATATACGAAATAATATCCGCACCACCCGACCACGTGCGCCACGCATCAATCGCAACCGGCAATCCCGCAATTTGTGCCAATGGTAATGTGCCCGCTTCGAATTTATTTGGCGCAACATCAATGTTCCATGTATCACCCGATATGGTTTGAACCATGCCACCACCAAATTTATCGGGCATAAATACATCGGGGTCTTTGATATACATTACACCAACGCCGGTGTTCGCCCCAATTTTATGTCCCGAAAAACACATAAAATCACAATTCCATTTTTGCACATCAATTGGTGCATGTGCGACATATTGCGCCGCATCAACAATCGTTATGACATTTGGGTTTTTATCACGCGCCGCCGCAATAATTTTTTGAACATCTTGCCCCACACCCATAACATTAGACATGGCGGTAATAACCATAACGTCGGCATATGGCACATTACCGGCATCAATATCATAATTTTCATCCAGCGGCATTTTTACCAATTCCATTTCACCACGCCGCGCAACATTTTCCCATGGCATGCGCGCACTGTGATGGTCAATATCGGCAACCGCAACCGTCTTTACGTTTTTTGTACCACGCACAATATTCACGATTCTGTTCATCGCATCGGTCGTGCCCGATGTAAAAATCACCTGATTCGCAGATTCGGCACCAATAAAGTTCGCCACATATTCACGTGCATGCGCCAACATTTCATCTGCCGCGATGCTGCGCGCGCAAACGCCCCGCCCCGTGTTCGCATATGAATCACGCAAAAATCGGGTTTCGGCATCAATAACCCCAGACGATTTTAAGGCACTTGCCGCCGCATCTAAGTATATGATTTTATTCATTTTATGTTTTCTCTTGCATTTTTTGACGATTATAATACACTTTAGCGAAATATCAACAACCAAGGGAGAAAAAAGATGGCATTACAACACGCAAACGACGAAACTTTTCCATCTATGATTGGCGATGGCATAACATTGGTTGATTTCTGGGCAACATGGTGTGGTCCATGCCGCATGTTTGGTCCAATTTTCGAAAGTGTTTCTGAAAAAATCGGTGATGTGAATTTTGTAAAATTTGAAATTGACGAAACGAATCGCCGCACACCTGCGAAATATGGCATTCGCAGCATCCCCAGTGTTCTGGCATTTAAAAACGGCGAATTGGTCGAAGCACGCACTGGTTTAATGGATGAAGAAACGGTCACAGCATGGGTAAATGAATTAAAGGCATCATAAAATGGCGACAAGAAAAGATTTTAAAAAGATTGAACTGCCACCGAAATATGTTCCAAAAAAATCGGAACCATATATGTGTCCCGAACAGTTGGCATATTTCTATCAGTTATTAACCGCGCAAAAACAGGAATTACAACACACATCAAGTGATGTGTTAAATTCTGTACGCATGGCGGAAAAATCATCGGCCGATGGTGTTGGTGATGATTCCGACAGCGCAACACTGGAACAAGAAATAACAATGAACCTGCGGATGAGCCAGCGCGACAATAATTTGATGCGTAAAATTGATGCCGCATTGGCGCGTCTGGATGACGGCACATATGGATACAGTGTTGTTTCCGGTGACGAAATTGGAATTCAACGCATGTTGGCACGCCCGTTGGCGACAATGACGGTCGAAGAACAAGAAGAATACGAACAACGCAAAGAATAAAAAATCCGCCATTGGCGGATTTTTTTCTTGTGTATTTATTTTATTTTTTTGCGACCTTTTTCGCCGGTGTTTTTTTCACCGGTTTCTTTTTTGGTGCCGCCTTGGGCGCCGGTTTTTCTGGGGCGGGTTCTGTCTTCATTTCTTTTTTGAAAACATTTAACCCATCGGCCAAGTTTTTCATCATGCCTGGAATCTTGTTGTGACCAAACAAAATCACAACCAACACGACAATGACTAAAATTTCTGCCCAACCAAAACGTCCAAACATTTTTATCTCCTTATACTAACAACTAGCCCCTATTTTGCGACATAGCAATCCAATCCATCAGATTTTGCATTCTGGCAGAAGCCATTTGCATCATTTGATGATGTGAACGCGACACGCAATCTGTATGTGGTTTTGCCGTTTGGCAATTGCGCCGCCAAGATTACGAATTGTTTGCCTTCGAATAAACTCTTGTGTCCAGCGCGCATTTGACGTTCTGCACTTTCCGCCAAGGCACGTGAACTGTACGAACCAAACTGAACATACCAACCACCACGTGCAACCGTCGATGTTGATTTAACAACTGGTTGTTTTGCCGCCGGCTTTGGTGCTGGCTGTACCGCTGGTTTTGCAGCCGGTGCTGGTTTTGGTTGCGCAACTGGCGCAGGCTGTGCGACTGGTGCGGGTGCCGGATTGGCGACTGGTGCGGGGGCTGGCTGTGCCACCGGTTTCGGCTGTTCCGCCGCCGGATTAAATGTCACATCACGACGTTCGGTGACAACGCGTACCGGAACACCATTATTTTCCACCACGGGTTGTGGTGCCGCCGGTTTCGGCTGTGGTGCGACTTCGACTGGGACCGGTTTTGCCGGCACATTTAATGTGTCATTTGGCACATCAACCGAATCGGTACCAACGACCACCGGTTCATCTAAATTTATTTCCACAGATTTCGATGAATCGTTTCCAATTGTACGAATAATGATATACACCGCCAATATAATGACGACCAACGCCAACCCCATCAACATCCACGGTTTGCGCGGACGCGGTGCGGCAAATGGTGTTGTTTCCGGCAATGTTTCAACCGGTGTATCATCGTCTAAATCTAACAGGTCCAAATTGTTATCTTCGTTATTCATGCGAAATCCCCCCATTTGTTTACTACTGGGTATTATACCATAAAATTAGGCATTTACAAAATGTAATCAGCAAACAAATTAAAATTATTATTTTGGCATTTGACCAAAGTGTGGTGGCACAATCAGTTTATGATTTTCTTCGACAATTGGTTCTGTTTCACAGTGATGAATACAGCCCATCAAAGATACCGACACAACCCCCAACAAAATAATCGCGACAGTTTTTTTCATACCCTTTCCTTTTTAATTATATGGGGCGCAAAAACGCGCCCCGATATTCATTACAACGGCATTTTGATTGCGTCACGCATTTCTGCAACAAACGCATCCAAAGATTTCGTTTCTTGTTTTTCAACGCCCAGACGACGCAGGGTCACCATTTTATCGGCGGCTTCTTTGTCACCAACAACGGCGATGATTGGCGTTTTTGCCAACGACAGTTCACGAATCTTGTAATTAACCTTTTCATCGCGCAAATCGGCACGGCAATACACCCCCGCCGCACGCAAGGCATTTACAACTTCGTTTGCATAGTCCGCCTGTTTTTCGGAAATTGGCGTCACAACCACGGGTTCCGGCGACAACCACAACGGCAAATTACCACCGGTTGATTCCAGCAATACACCCATAAAGCGTTCAATTGAACCTAACAACGCACGATGCAACATAATCGGGCGATGCTTTTCGCCATCTTCGCCAACATAGGACAAGTCGAAACGTTCCGGCAAATTCATATCCAACTGAACCGTGCCACATTGCCAAACACGCCCCATTGAATCTTTCAAATAATTATCAATTTTTGGACCATAGAATGCCGCATCACCTTCGGCAATTTCGTATTCAATCCCATTTGCATCCAGCGCATGTTTCAATGCGCCTTCGGCTTTATCCCAAACTTCATCACTGCCGATTCTAAATTCGGAATTTGGACGCGTTGCCAATTTCATCGAGATTTTATCAAATCCAAATTTGCCGTAAATATCTTTGATGAATTTCAAGATTTTCACAACTTCCGTTTCTAATTGTTCTTCGGTGCAAAAGATGTGCGCATCGTCTTGGGTAAATTCACGCACACGCATCAAACCCGACAAACCGCCCGCAGCCTCATAACGACAAACCTTGCCGAATTCAGCCAAATACAAAGGCAAATCTTTATACGATTTAATGCCCTGGCCAAAGACCAACATACCACCCGGACAAGACATCGGCTTTACACAGAACGTTTTGCCATCTTGCGTTTTTCCAGAATAGTTATGCGCACCATATTTCGCCCAGTGGCCGCTACGTTCCCACAAGCAACGGTCCATAATGGACGGCGTGGAAATTTCCAAATAGCCCGCGCGTTCCTGACGTGCACGCAAATAATCAATAAGTTTGCGATAAATGCGATAACCATTATTGTGCCAGAACACCGCCCCCGGCGCATATTCTGGTTCAAAGTGGAACAAGTCCATATCTTTACCCAATTTACGATTATCGCGCTGTGCGGCTTCTTCTTGCATTTTCAAGAACTGTTCCAAATCTTCCTTGGTTAAAAATGCATCAACATAAATGCGTTGCAGCATTTTGTTTTTTGAATCCCCCTTCCAGTATGCACCGGCAACATTACGAATTTTGAAAGAATCGCGTGGCAAATCTTTGGAACTTTCCACGTGCGGCCCACGACACAAATCGGTAAAATCGCGGAAAGTATAAACCGACAAATTTTCCCCCGCCGCATCATATTCGTTTAACCATTCCATTTTGTATGGTTGAAATTTGAATAAACCTTTGGCTTCGTCTAAATCAACAAACCGTTGTTCAAACCGACCGTTTGATTTAATCAGTTCGCGCATTTCTTTTTCAATTTTCGCAAAATCTTCTTCGCTAAATCTGTGTTCGGTATCAAAATCGTAATAGAACCCGTTTTCAATCGCCGGACCACCCGCGAATTTAACATCTGGAAATAACTTTTGCACCGCTGCTGCCATAACATGCGCCAACGAATGACGAACCGTTTCAATTGGATAAGACATAATAAATACCTTCTTTGTAATATTTTGTTTGTTTATTTAATTGTTGTTTTTGATTATAGCGCGCACATAAAAAAGCGCAATTAGAAATTACACCCCCGCAGGGGTTGTTGTAGTTGTGGTTGTAAAAACAAACATATATTTATACATAACGTGGTCTATTGTAATCTTTTCCCGAAATAAAGTCAATATCATCCATAAAAAAAACACCCAAATGGGTGTTTTTATTAAATAGACTTGCCAAATATCGCAGCGCATTATTATTTATCAACTGGTATCCATTCATGCTGGGCGATGCAAATTGCAAGTCTTCGGCATTCGGCGATGCGAAATATTGCATTTGCAATGGCGGCAATGTTTCCGTCAATTTTTCCGCAATTTGTGCTGTACGCATAATGTCAGCCTTTGGTGTATAGCGTGTAAACGCGCCACTGTTGATATCAACATTGGTAAACGGCGTCCATTTCGCAACACCATCCGCCGTATCAACCATAAACGGTATTATGTTATTATTATGTTTCACCAATACCACCGCATGGTTTGCGATTGAAACAATGTTTTCTTTGATGCCATTTGATGTTTCAATTGGAACCAATTCAATATTTGAATTTTCCACGACACCAATAACACCATTTGCACGATTCCGCACATTGTTGAACAAATCGCCATTTGCGCTTGTCACCGTCCCGGCACCTGATGTTTCGCCTTTTTTGCCGGCACCACCAATCAGCAACGCCGCGCCAACCCCCAGGCCCGCGACCCCGGCACCAATTGCCGCGGCCCCCAATCCAGATATACCAGATTTTTTGGTATTATTACCAGACGACGATGTTGTGTTTGACACGTCATCATTGGGTTGCGGTTTGTTTTCTGGTAAATCGGGGACAATAATTGGCGCATCATCTGGTATAACAATGTCGTCAATAATAATTTCACTGTCTTCGATTTCCACATCTGGTAAAACGGGTGCCGCCGGAATTGCTGGCTTTAATATCGGCACCGAAATCGGTTTATCGTCTGGCACAGCGATATCTTCGATAACAACATCTTCGTCTTCTATATCCACCAAGTCTGTTAATACCGATGGTCGACGCACAACAAAAGGTATTGATTCCCCTTTTGTAATCAAATCACCTGCACCAACCGCAATCGCCGACAATGCTGCTGGATTAAATACAACATTTGACAATGATGTTATTGTTGCCGTCACAACAGATGCCCCAACCCCACTTATTAATTCAACCGTATCGCCAACCTTATAACCCTGGCTTAACAAATATGCCGCCAAATCAGAATTTCTGGCGAATTTCGCACCATTAACCGTCACATTTTGCACAAAGCTGTTTGGTGTTAATACGGAATTCAAGCCATCTGGTGAAACATCTTTCAACATTGCTTTGCTATTTTTCATGTCGTTTACAATTCTTACCCGACGCGTTTCACCAATACCACGAATAACAGATGTTGTTTGGGTCATCGTTGATGCGATTTGTGCAAAAGATTTCAAAACCCCACCCAGAATCATTGAAACATCACCTATTGTTCTGACGCTCTGCCAAAACTGTGTTTTTTCTTTGACAACACAATCACCACGACTGTTGCAATTCCACACCTTTGGGTCATCCAACCAATTCCAAAATTCATCTTCGGCTGGAATTTTTTTGAACAATTTTGCAAATGATTCATCCAATGTTTTCTTTTCTGCATTGGTCAAATTCTTTTCATAACTTACCATTTTCTGCAGATTTTTTTGCAACATATCCTTGGCACATTGAACATCGGTACTGTTCAAACATTTATTCAAATCTGATGCAAATTTATCGGTATACACAAAATATTCTGTTGCGACTTTTGATGCCGTTGCCATGGTTCCACCGGCAACAGTTAACCCCGTACCAACATTTGCAACCACAACCCAAACGCCCGATGCACTGCCGCCCGAAAACACCGTCAATGCCACCGCCGTCACAACCAATCCCGTATAGCCGGCAATTTCCAATCCTTTTTGTAAATTTGTTGCCGCTTTGGCGCTGGGCAATACACACACTTGTTTGTCCGCATCCCAATATACAGTTTTACAATCTGGGCATACCGACGCGCTTTGTTGTTTTACGATATTACATCCCTGTTCATTAAGGCTTTGACATCTTTTACCATCAAATGAACCATCTGCTGCGATACATGAAATTCCCTGGTATCCGCCATCGGATATTTTTTTACGTGTTTCAGATAAATCGTCAAACACAAAATCAACTTCTTGACCATTAACAAAACACTTCAAAACATCATCTCTTATATTTCCAGCCTTTGTTGTACAACCACCACCAGTGTATGAAACATCGCTTTGTACACAACTAAACGATGTGACTGGAACATTTACATGACTGCGTACATATGCCTCAATCTGTGAATCCAATGATGCATTGGCTGCTATCTGAATATCACGACAAAACGCAAATCTGTCCAGCCCAAACGCTGTTTTTAATCCAGATGTATCTCTTATCGTTTCAAAAGAAATTTCACATTTTGTATCGTTCCATTTGGCCGCAAACCCAAAATCATGCAAATCTTTGTCTATTTTTGAACACGCATCTGCATTTGCCGCCGCACATGTCGGTTCCCAGCAAACAAATTGCGCACTTACATTTGTACCGCCGCCGGTACATCCCCCCGCCGTAAACGGTGCATTATGCAAAACATCACACACCGCACGCACAATCCCATCGCGACGCGTTTTATCGTTCTTTTCCCGAACAGAATCAAATTTGACTTCATAAAATTTGTTTTTTGATACAGACGTACATGGCACATAATCATCATAGTTGTGTGTCCACCAATTTTTTTCTTCCATTGCACACATAACACCATCGCCGGTCTTGTTAACAACCAACTTCTTTGCTAAATATGGCGCGCTGCGCATGTCTACTTTGACTTTTTTAAATTCTTCTTTGAAACACTGTCCTGTTCCACCATTCCCCGGTGTGACCCCGGATTTGCATACATGATAAAAATCCGTTGTACTTGCTTTAACCAATGCGGCTACAAATTTTGAACATTTATCAATTCCACTTTGCCGACCCAAATTCCAGCCCGCCGCAACACATGTTGCCGCCAAGTCACGCGTATTAACCCCCGCGCCATTATTACGATTCAATGCATCAAAAATTGCGCGCACAACATCGGCCTGTTTATTTTGGTCTACATGACCGGAAACAACCGCATCAATTGCATCAGCCGTCAATTGCACATTTGCCACTGCCGGCATAATGAAAAACAACGAAAATAAACCAATTAAAAATTTCTTTATCATTTTGCCAACTCCCTTTCACAGCCATCTGCAACATTTGAAACCTTTTTGATTGCGCTTATTTGCGTTGCATTAAACACCGTTGCCGTGACCGATGCCGCCGTTGATGCCCCCGCCAAGACATTTGACGCCGTGTTCAAATTCTTTTCTTTTTGCTTTCCAGAATCACTGTTATCATTACGCGTTTTATCGGTATTTGCAGCAATTGATGTCACCGTACCCGCCGCACCAGTTGTTGCACCAACAATACTGGATACCATTGCGCCTGTTGCGCGATTATCAATTTTTGATAAATCAACAGTGTCATAGTCACCGCATTTAGATATAATATTGTCTGCATTACCGACATCGCGCCCTTCGATACGTGCCTGCATCATGCTGTCGCGCAAATCTTTGATTGACGATTTGCATCTTTCAATCATTGTTGCCAAATCTTCATCAACTTTATTTGTTCCGGCAATAACCGCACCGGCAACATTTGTCACGGTGCCGCCCGCCATTAACCCAGTACGCCAATTTCCCAACGACTTTGACTGTTTGTTTAATTTATCCAGTTCCGATTGATACGCTGCACTGTTTTCTGCTGCCTTGGCTAATTCTGCACTAAACTCTTTCAAAAACGCATCTGCTTCCGCTTCAGACGGTGGGTCCATTTGTGATTCTTTGTTTATTTCGTCTATTTTTGCCAATAATTCTTCTAATTCTTCGGCTTGCTTATCCTTGGACGCCTTAACAATACCAACAACCGTTGCACCGGCATTTGCCGCCGTTCCAACACCAGTCACCGCGGTATTTATCCCCGCCATTGTTTTCAGTGGTGCCAATTTTGCCGATATTCCACCACATGCCGATTTGGCATTATTCATGGCAATATCAATATCTAAAATTTCCGCATGCGCCGGCACAGCCAACAGCACCGCAAAAACAGAAAACCAGATTTTCACAAGTTCCCCCCTATAAAATATCATGTGTATTATATCATAAAATGACCTGTCGTTCCAAACACAAAGAAAATGAAAAACCGCCGTCACGGCGGTTTTTCGAAAGCCTTGCACCGACTAACCAATCAACGGATAATCGATAATTGACCCGAACAGCACCGCAAAGAAAAAGCACACACTTCCCCCAATAACGAACAGGTGCCAAATTGCATGGCTGAACTTTAACCGGCGCCAAACATAGAATATGACCCCAAATGAATATGACAGTCCCCCCGCCAAAATAAATACCATTCCACGCGTGGAAATGTGACGTATCATATATGGCAAAATGAACAACAATGTCCACCCCATAATTAAATACAGCAATACGGTCCATTTTGGCTGTTGATGTGGATTACGAATTTTCACAACCGCACCAAATATCGTAATTGCCCACAGCAGTCCAAACACGGTCCACCCAACCGCACCACGACAATTCACCAACATAAACGGCGTGTATGTGCCGGCAATCAACGCATAGATGGCGATGTTATCCCACACCTCGAAAAAGCATTCGCCACGATGTCCAATCAATGCATGGCACATCGTTGAGCCTAAATACAGCGCAATCATTGTCGCACCGAAAATAGCACACGAAACAATTGCCCATGCATCACCTGCAATCGCGGCATATACCACCAACAGCACCAGTCCCGCAATTGCCAACCCGATGCCAATGCCATGGGTTAAAATATTCAACGCCTCTTCGCCACGGGTTGATTTACGTTCCCACCGGAACAGCCCCGTTGCACGCAACGCCTTTAATATTTTATTTGCATGCGAATTATTTTTAACATCATGTAATTTTTTTCGCACAACCGATTTTGATTTAGTCATTTAATACCCTCCCTATTCTCTTGCTTACCATATCGCCCCCCATAACCGACATTATAGAATACAGGTCTGGTGTGTTTGTGCGCCCAGCCAGCGCAACACGCAGATTCATCGCCACATCGCCATTTTTAACACCGAACTTTTCGGCAATTGCGACAATTTTATTCCACCAGGCATCTTTATCGTCCGCCGCGTCATATGTTTCCAAAAATGCGCGCAAAACATCACGGTTATATTCATAATCCGCCATTGGCACAAACAATTTATCCCAGAAAAATGCCACATTGTCCAACGTCTGCGACCATGTAATAAAATCTTTGCGCACGCGTTTTGGGTTATCGCGTTCAATGCCCAAAACGGCAGACAGATATTTTGTATCACTGACCTGCATCTTGTTATCATCACTGCCATATTCGTTTGCCCATGTCGCGACACGCGCAACCAATTCATCAACCGGCAACGCCCCAATAAACTCTTTCGCCCACCATTCCAGTTTTTTCATATCAAACAACGCACCCGACATTGGTATTTTTTTCGGTTTGATTTCATAATCCCAAAACGATTTTACCAACCCCTTCATTTTTGCTTCTTCGTATCCAGATGCAGCGATATTACCAAGATATTCTAACACCGCATCTGTTGGCCAACCATCGCGCAAGAAAAATTCAACATTTGCCTCTGGATCCTTGCGTTTTGATAACTTGCGTTGTTTACCGGTATCAACGTCAATCTTGTCAATTGTCGATGTGTGGATATACATTGGTGGTGTCCAGCCCATCATACCAAACAACTGGTAATGCAACGGCAACGATGGCAACCATTCTTCGCCACGAATAACATGCGTTGTCCGCATAAAGTGGTCATCGCACAAATGCGCGAAATGATATGTTGGCAAACCATCATTTGATTTAATCAAAACAATATCTTCATTGTTTTGCGGAAAACCAATTGAACCACGAACCGCATCGCGACAGAATATACGTTGTGACGGATTGCCATTTGAATACAAACGAATCGATGGCACTTCGCCATTATCCAGATGCGCAATAATTTCATCCGCGGTCAAATCACGGTCGCGCGCGAATTCACCATAGATACCCGTAGCAAAACCCGCCGCCGTTTGTTGGCTACGAATTTTTTCCATATCGTCTGCGGTCAAGAAACATGGATATGCCAACCCGCGCGCCAACAAATCTGCCGCCACCGAATGATAAATATCTTTGCGTTGCGACTGATAATATGGTCCATATGTTTCATCATTATTGTATTCCAATCCAAAGCGATGCATTGAATCAACAATAATTTTAACTGCATCTGCAACTTCGCGTTTGGTATCCGTATCCTCGATACGCAACATAAATACACCACCCGATTGTTGTGCCAATTTGCAATCTATCAATGCGCCATAAAGCCCGCCAATGTGCATATAGCCCGTTGGGCTTGGTGCGAAACGCGTCACAAATGCGCCCTCTGGCAAATTACGCACAGGGAACTTTTCTTCCAATTCCGCAATCGTATATTTCGGTGCCGCGCCCAACACGCGTGCAATTAAATCTTTATCTAAACCATTACGCATTTTTATTATCCTTTACCCATTCTGATTTTAATTTTGAATATTCACATTCGTTATGCAAGGTGCCATCTGCCCATGCCCTGGATGATTTCGATATTCCGTTCAATGCATATCCATTGCGTTCCGCAACCCTGCGGGATGCGGTGTTATCAACGTCTATCCCCAACATAACCTGTTTTAATTTCAATATATCAAACGCCAATTCTTCAATACCCCATAAAAATCGGTCAATTAATCCGCGACCACGTACATTTGGAATCAACCAATAATCAACATAAGCAGATTTTTTTTCTTGGTCTATTGATGCAAAGCCGATTTCACCGATAATTTTATTATTTTCCATAATGTAATACATGTACATGTTTTCGGATTCATACGCACGTTTGATACCGTCAAAAACCTCATCCACAGATTCTATATTTTTTCCACGCAACCAGAAACGCATATTATCAAAATCCGCCTGAAACACATCATACAGCACCATCGCTATTTCCCGCGTTGGCGATAAATGACGTAACGAAAAAGGCGACCCGACAATTTCCGTTGGCAGTGGTTGCATATTCAAATACCTTGTTTTTCAAATAATATGATTTTATACTAAATATATGCAAAATCAAGAAATACGAACTTTTGGTCGGCGACATGGTAAAAAACTGTCCGCGCGTAAATGCGCGCTTATGGACAATGTTTTGCCGGCAATTTTGCCAAAAAACACGGAAAAAGCCGGCAATTTAATCTTGGAAATTGGTTTTGGCAATGGTGAACATGTACGCGATTTGGCACACAACAATCCCGAATCGGTTATCATTGGTGCGGAACCATTTGCAAATGGTGTCGCCGCCCTGCTGTCTGCAATGTGTGATGACAAAACAAACGAAATATTGCCCGAATACAAAAACATTCGTATTTGGCCGGATGATGTACGCGATTATCTGCGTGATAATGCGGTAAAATTTTCGCAAATTTGGGTTTTACACCCAGACCCATGGCCAAAGGCACGACATGAAAAACGTCGTTTACTGTCCGCCGAATTTTTAACAATGTTGACAACACACCTGGAAAAACGTGGGCAAATTATTATTGGCACCGACCATTGGGAATATTTCGACTGGATTTGTGAACAAATAAAAACAACAAGTTTAAAATACGCAACCCCAGACATTGAAACAATTCACACACGATATGCCGAAAAAAACATGGCGGAAACCGCTGCACCAAAATACATAGTTATTGAAAAATAAAAAACGCGCTATATGCACGTTTCCAAGGCGTACATAAATTTTACATATCGTTATCGATGAAAAATTCTGTGGTAGAAATCGTGTCTGGTTTCATTTTTAAAATCAAACGATAAACCTGATCCAGACGCACTGTGTTTTGACCCAAAACAAAATTCACCGCCCCGCCCCAATCACCACGCGCGGCATCCAACATCGCAAACACACGACCAACAAAATCAGATTTATCACCAGTGTCATTTGTAAATCGCAACACTAACGAATCTGCCCGAACAATTCGCAACAGTCCAAACAGCAAATTCCAATCAAAAACATCTATTTGTTCGATATCGATGCCGACACCAAATGTTTTATTAAAGAATAAATCATCACGAACATTTGATATTTCCAATGCAAATTTTTGCAGATTTTTCATATTAATAAACACAATCGCCCCATCGGCACCGGCACGAAAACATGCACTGATATTCCCAGACAACACGGACATGGCATCGTCGTTTATCGGCATCGCCACACTGAACCGCGACAGGATTTTTATTTTTTTGTTTTCCAGCCACGGCCAAACTTCACTAACGCGTTCTGGGGCGACACATACAGATTTCATTTTGTTTGAAATTGCCAATCCCGCCGCCGCGGCTAAATCAGCGCCCGCGCAATCATCACGGCACATTAAACTGATGTTACTACGAACTTCGTTAAAAATTGAATTTTCGTTTATCATTATGCTTTTTACTTTATCACAAATATGATACAATAAAAGAGAAATGAGAAACAGAATAAATAATATTTTAATTGGATTGCTATGGTTGCTGGCGGCAACACTGGGGGCGAACTTTTGGTTCAACACCCAATTTGGTTTTAATATCTTTTCACTTCAACATTGGCAATACCTTGCATATATGCAGGCGACTGGTCAACCGGTCCGTGCAGGTTTTTATATATCACTGATTGTGATTGTGGCTGTGGCCGTGTTCGTGTTGTATGAACTGTTGCAACCGCGTTTACGCCGTATAACATTACCAATCGTTGACAATAAAACATCAACCCCACAAACCACAGCGCCAACAAAAATCATTGTTCCAGAACCAGAAAACAACACTCCTGCTGTTTTAACGCCAACACACAATTCAACAACATTAGTGCGACCACCGCGTTTAAACATCTCGATGCCAACACAAACCCGCACGCCAACACCGCGCGTGCCGCTATCATCTGGGACACAACGATCTAATCCAGAAACAACATATGCCGATATTCATGAAATATTCAAATCTGCGGGCTTTGTATACAAGGGTTCGCCACGCATCAAGGGTATTCAAACATCTGTATTGGCAATCGGCACGGGTGAGGTTTTATGGTTGGGTGCAAGCGGTATTAAAACCGCCGACATGCAAACAGCCGTGGATACATTAAATGGTGTATTTACCGACACATTGGACGACATTGAAATAAATGTAAATGCGTTTATTGTTGGTGCCCCCGATGCAAACGAAAACGCAAGCGGTTCAATATTACAATTTGCATCTGTTGATGAATTACGTACATACATCGTATCGCACCCGAACACACCACCAGACGAAGACGAAACCGAAAACTTTGACGCGTATTCCGGATATATTGGAACCGTTGTCGATTACATAGGGAAAATATAATGCAATTAACCGAAGGCGCTGCTGCAAACAGAATCGCGGAACTTGGCATGGACGACTTGCCGATTGTGCCGATTCGCCCAACACCGCAAATGGTCACGCCTGATTGGTTTAAAAAATATCATGATTTGGTTCGCGAATTTACCACAACACTGACCGATTCAATTCAAGAATTAGCATTCATGAATTTACCCCAGGGTGAATTTGTTGACTTGGTTATGGGGCGCCGCATGCCCGAAAATTTATCTGTGCGTTTTCGTGTACCATTGGTTTGGGGGGGCAAGTTGGAAATTGATAATTTATTTTTATGTACCACATTTCCACACGCGCACAACATGGACCGGTTTATAATTGAACAATCTGGTAACGATGTTATTTGGTTACCAAACCCCGCGAAAAAGGTTTACATCCCGGCCCACATGGCATCTGGTGGCGATGGTGGCAATGCGACCGACGACCGTTTTAACCAGATTTCGAACCAGGTTGCTACAACATACCAGATGGAATAACAATGAACACGAACGAATTTTTATCTGCGATGAAAACACGTGGTGCAACAATTTATCCACCTGCATCGCGTCGCGACATTGAATTGGCAAACAATGCCTTGCAATCACGGCGATGTGCAATGTTTCCGGCGATTTTTAGTGATTTATATAATCATGCCGCAGCGATAAACATGGGTAATGGATACATTTTCCCACCAATTGAAATACCACGTGGGGCGCGTTTTCCAATTCCATCGATTGTTGACATAAATATAAACCTGCCGGCAAATCCAATATTGCGCGGGAAAACAATATTTGGTCGAAACGATTTATTTTGGTTTGCGTTTGATGCGTTTGGTGTATTCTATATGCTGGATAACCTGAATTTGCGCGTACTACGAAAATACGATGATCCATATCGTGCAATGACCGATTGTTTAATTGCTGGGAAATTTTAATATGAAAAAAATATCTGTATCTTTGTCCGGTCACCAGACCAGTATTTCAATCGAAGATGATTTTATAATCGCCCTGCATCAAATTGCCAAACACGACAATGTTTCGGTTGCATCGATTATTCAATCAATTGATGCAACGCGCATGCCCGACACTAATCTTTCTTCTGCGGTGCGTTCATACATATTGCGCCGATACATGAAATCAGCAAAATTATAATCAACCACCCATCACGACCAATCATGCGATATGGCGTCATGTGTGCACCCCACACGGTACCGTCCAAAACACCTGTCTGGTCAATTGGTAATGACGAAACAATTTCACCACTTGGCAAAATAAATGCACTGATACCCGAATAGTTTGCACGAATAATCGGCAACCCCGATTCAATCGCATAACGGCGCACCATATCCAAATGCTGATATGTCCCCGGCGTTTTACCAAACCATGTATCATTTGTAATGTTTATAATTGCCGATGGTTGCAATTCGACACGTGGCACCAATGAATCACTGAATATAATTTCATAGCAAATCGCCGGTGCAAATACAAAATCGGCATTATCCATGTTGATTGAAATAATTTCTGCCCCACCCCCATGACTAAGGTGTGCCGGCGATGGCATAATGCCAAACGGGCTGTATTCACCAAACGGCACCAAGTGCGATTTACTGTATATCGTGTTTATTTTACCACTGTCATCTGCAACAATCATTGAATTATATGCATGACCATCGGCAAATGATGTTGCGCCAATTATAACATTTGTTTTTAATGCCGCAGCCAATGGCATATCGTCTGTATTAACAATTGTAAATGGATATGTCGTTTCTGGAAAGACAATCAAATCTGGTTTATCACCACCATCACGGGACGCCAATTGAAACAATCGAATTAAATTTTCTTCGGCTTGTTTCAATGCACTTTCACGTGAATAGACCATCTTTTGTGACTGTGATTGTGCTGGCTGAACGATGCGAATCATTGCCGAACCACCCGCATCTTTTGAAACACTTGCGATATTATGTGCACCAACAAAACCGCCACATAGCGCGATTATCATCAACAACAAAAACACAAACCAATTACGCCATGATTTTACCATGCGCAACAATTCAACAATCGCCGCAACCAATCCAACAATTACAAATGTTAAACCCAACGCCCCCCACAACGACATTGAATTTGCAATTTGCGGAAACGGCATAGTGATATTTGCAATCGGGTTCCACGGGAATCCTGTGAATAACCATTCACGCAACCACAACACAAATGCCCATACCCCAGAAAACACAAATACACGTGACGGTGCCGAAATGTTTTTTCGGGCAATTGCAACAAATGGAATTGTAAATAACAACACCCCAACCAGCCCAATTCCAATCAATGCCGGCACCGTCCAGATTGCAAATTGCCGTGCCAATTCTGGTACAACATATATTGAATGCAACGTCCACCAAAACATCGCGATTGCATATGCCGCACCAAATGGCGACAGTCGCAAAATTTCACGCCAAAAGCCCCCATAATTTTTACGCCGAACCATCAACCAATATGCCCCTGCAACACCAAAACACGTTGCAAACCAAAAATAAAATGGTGCAAACCCAAACGCCGCAACCCCACCAAACAGTGCATATAGCGCGAATTGCCAAAATCCATTTTCACGAATTTTTAATCTTTTCAAAAATGAAATTGTTTTAGCACCTGGACAACATTCGCCATTACTACAAGACGCATTTTCTTCATCGGCATATGGATTTTTATATCCCAACTTTTTCATAATATCAATTTCGCGAGATTCCATAACGACCGCTTCATCATCACGAATATGGTCATACCCCTGCAGGTGCAACATACCATGCACCACCATATGCGCTGTATGTTCTGCAACCGATATACCGGCGGCATCGGCTTCGCGTTTAACGGTATCCAGTGAAATATAGATATCACCCAACAACAAATCATCACCCAATTCAAACGACAGAACATTTGTCGGTTTGTCCATATTGCGATATTGGCGATTCAGTTTATGTATTTCAATATCGTTGGTCAGTGTGATTGATACCTCTGCCCCACGGCGATGTGGTCCCGCCGCCGATGCAATGCGTTCAAAATCAATCGCATATTTTTTCCAACGTTTATCATCATAGTTTACATAAACTTGCATTACCGTCTCCGTTTCTATATGCACCTAGGCATGGGTTATGTCATGTTCTATAACAAATGTTTTGTTATCTTTTTGTAAATTTCTGGTTTTGTCTTGGATATCTTTTTGTGCCACATTAAATGCGATAAATTTATCATCATATTGACCATTAACAATCCACGGTTTTTTAGCAATATAATCACTGACCGTTCCAATGTTAACATGTCGTGTATTTCGCACCCCCAGCGCATATTCAATTGTTGGATCGTCAAACACAAAATG
>CAMOCR010000002.1 GCA_946611025.1 uncultured Alphaproteobacteria bacterium
GGGTCAGTATCACCCACGCAACACGTTGCGCGGGGCCCGATTGCCCGGGATGACACAGGGGATTTTATCGCGAACGCCCCGCCCCGAAACACAAGCGTAAAAAACACTTGACAAACAATATATTTTGGCTATATTTACATTAAACTTATACAAACCAAGGGATTTGTCCATGTTGAAAAAAAAGAAATTAAATGTTGCCGCGCGCCGTGTTCAGCGCAACGCAACCGCACGTCGTAATGCAAAACGCCGCACCACATTTTGGGGTCGCGTTTGGAATGTCATTTGTTGGCCGTTCCGCAAAATTGCACAATTTATTCGTTGGATTTGGCGCAATCTGTGCGCGGTTGTGCGTTGGATTTGGAAACAGATTTGTCGCGTGGCAAAATGGTTGTGGACAGCAATCTGTGGCATCAATTTGATTGGATTATTGAATTTGGCATTGTTGGTCGCAATTATCGTATTGTTTTCAATGCTGATTATTGATGTTATCAATTGCAACAAAAAGCCCGTTGTTATTGTTGCAGACCCGGTACCAGAATCGGTAATTAAATCGGGCGTGGCACCGGTTGCAGAACCAACGGCAAAACCTGTGCGCGCATCGGCGGGATATATCCGTCCACGCACAAACACATTGCCAATTGCACGCGATGCAAAAACAAATAAAATGGTTGCCGAACCAATTCGCGTGACAACCCAAGAACCAAACCCGGTTGCCGAAAAACAAATCGCAAAATGCAATGAAAAAATGTATGGCGATGTCGTTATTGAAAACCGTGGCGATGCAAAATTGTTAAGCAATGGTTTGGAAATCAACGGCAATTTGTATTTGCAAAATATGAACAAATATGTCCTGCCATGCGATATTAAAATTACCGGCAACATGTTCATCCGTGATGTAAGAATGTTGCAATTCTGTGGCGATTTTGAAATCACCGGCAACATTTATGTTTCACCACGTTCATCGTTTGGCCCAATTCCACGCACTGCGCGTTTGGGCGGCCAGGTGATTTTATAAAATACCAGTTTTCATGTAAACATCCCCTGTATAAAAAACGGCTGTTGATTTCAGCCGTTTTTTATTTGTGTATTTATTATCTTTTTTGTGATATAATATACCCGTTCAAACAAAAGGAAGAAAAATGAGCACTTTTGAAAAAATCTTGAAAGTCTTGGCGAAAAACTTGGGGCTGACAATCGTTTTGATTTTGTCGGTTTGCCTGTTCGCATGGTTTTCGGGCGGGTTGATTTCCGGCTTAATCACGGCGGCATCTGCATTTTTGGCATTTACGTCGGGGGAAATGCTGTACAAGGAATTCAAAAAGCCGGCATCAAAATCTAAAAAGAAATAAGAAAATAAAAACACCGCCCAATCGGGCGGCGTTTTTTATTTATACATTATTATTCTGTGACCGTTGCTGGTTCCGCCGGTGTTTCACTGATGGGCGCATTTGCTGTTTCTTGGGTCACGATTTCATTACGCAATTCGCTTTGTTGTGATTTGATATCTGCATTTGATGAAACCAATGCCAACGCCGCACACAAAATAAAGAATATCACCGCCAACCATGCCGTCAGCCGTGTCAGGAAATTTCCCGCCGCCGCGCCGGTCAACATGCCGCCCAGCATCGCTGATGCCGATGAACCGGACATGCCGCTGCCTTCGGATTTCTGTAATAAAATCAAACCAACCATGAATACCGAAACGATAATTAATAAAACCAATAAAATTGAAAACATGTTTTTTCCTTATTTTCTTGTGCCTTGATTCTAGCCACCCGCAAATCAAATTGCAAGTATTTTCAACAATGCCGCCGCGGCGTTTATACTGGCAACCTTTTTCGATGCGCCCGCACCGGTTGCCGTTTTGCCCATTGCCGTCACGCGAACATTGAATGTCGGGCTGTGCGGTGCGCCGGTTGATTCCAGAAATTCATACACCGGCAATGCCCCCGCCGATTCGCGCTGAACCAATTCTTGTAGTTGTGTTTTGGGGTCTTTTGGTGCGACCGCATCAGCCGCCGCCAAATCGCGCCATATCCCCAGAATCACATTACGTGCAACATCAAAACCGCCATCGATAAAAATTGCACCAAAAATCGCTTCTACCGTGTTTGCCAACATGTGATTTATGCGCCCCGCGGTCATATGTCCATGATGCACACGGTTTATCAAATTCATTTTGTCTGCGACCATCGCCAATGTTTCAGTCGAAACCAGCATCGCATGACGCCGCGCCAGTTCGCCTTCGGCTTCGTTCGGGTACATTTGATACAGCAATTCCGCCACCGTCAGCCCCAACACACGATCGCCCACAAATTCCAACCGTTCATTGTTATGTGCGGCATTTGCCCCACTTTGCGTCAGTGCGGTTTCCAACAATGATTCATCATTAAATTTGTAATTTATTTCAATCATCTTAATTTATCCCCATGCCAAATCGACCCCAGCGCATTTTTGACCCCCATGTCCACAGTGCCAACATTGGCGCATAGTAATTATGTGAATACCATATAAACCACGCCCGACCCAAAACATTATCGCGCGGAACAAATCCAACATGGGCGCGGGAATCGGCGCTGTTGTCACGATTGTCGCCCATGAAAAAGAAATGATTTTCGGGTACCGTATATGCCGGCGTGTTATCCAGTGGCGCATCATCGGTTGCCTCTATAATACTGTGCACAACGCCATTTGGTAATGTTTCATCATATTCGGTTAATTTGAACACGCCACATGCACCCGCATATTCATGACAAAATCTGTCAGATTTATATTCAATTGTATAATTAAATGGTGCCGGTTCATTATTGACCCAAACCTTGTTCCCCTTAATCGACATGTTGTCTTGGTAATATCCAACGCTGCGCAATGATTTTGGCAACATTGCCACAACATATGGACGCGGATTTTCGCGTTTAACCGCGACACCATTTATATGCAGCCGACCATTTATCATTTGCACGGTATCCCCCGGAACACCGATTAAACGCTTGATGTAATCTTGCCCCTCGTTCGTGGGGTTACGAAACACAACCACATCGCCAACGCGTGGTTCCCGCGCCAAGAAACGTCCATTCCACAATTTCCACGAACCAAATGGGAATGAATAGCGCGAATAACCATATGACCACTTTTCAACAAAAATATGGTCGCCCACATGCAGTGTCGGTATCATTGACCCAGATGGAATATTAAACGGTTCCAACAGCAAACTGCGAAAAACAATCGCAATCAGTGCGCCATAAAAAATCGTGTTAAACCATTCGCGTGCAGTGTTTTTATTCTTGGCTGGCATAATCGTGTCCCTTTCTTTGACGCGTGTATTTTATAACTTGAATTGCAAGTGTGCAAGTTTTAATATGCGATTATGATTTCATTAAATTCAATTATTTTTAATGGCATGGACGCAACCCGTATCGATGTCCAGGTGCAATTGGCAACAGGCCTGTCAAAACCAGAATTTAACATTATCGGTTTGGCAGACCGCGCCGTCAAAGAATCTGCGGAACGCATTCGCAATGTTATTTCGGCACTAAATTTACACATGCCGCCGAAACGTTTGACGGTAAATTTGTCGCCCGCAGATGTTGAAAAATCTGGTTCACATTTTGATTTGCCGATATTGTGTGGATTGCTGTGTGCGTTTGGGGTTTTATCGCCGGAAAAGTTATCAAATTATGTGATTTTGGGTGAAATTGGTCTGGACGGCGCAATTGTTCGTACCGATGGTGTTTTACCGGCGGCGGTGTGGGCAATGAAAAATAACATGGGCATAATTTGCCCCGCCGCCCAAGGTGCCGAAGCCGCCCTGTCGGGTCACAAAAACATTTTGGCACCGGCACATGTTCTGGATTTGATAAATCATTTTAACGGTTCAGTCACACTGGCACAGCCACACACAAATGAAATTCAACAATCATCGCAAAAGCCCGTTGGCGATTTTGCCGAAGTTTATGGTCAAGAATCCGCAAAACGCGCAATGGAAATTGCCGCGGCGGGCGGTCATGCGGTTTTGATGGTTGGTCCCCCGGGGTCTGGGAAAACAATGTTGGCGTCACGTCTGCCGACAATATTGCCAGAAATGACGGCGGATGAAATTCTGGAAACATCGGTTATTTATTCAATCGCGGGACAATTGGGTGATAAATCGTTGATTACGAATCGTCCGTTTCGCAGTGTACACCACACCGCCAGTCCCGTATCGTTGGCGGGCGGCGGCAGCGATGCCAAGCCCGGCGAAATATCATTGGCACACAACGGGGTTTTGTTCTTGGATGAATTGCCCGAATTTGACCGCGCGACACTGGAAATATTGCGTCAACCAATGGAATCTGGCAAAATTACAATTTCGCGCGCAAAACGCAATGCGACATACCCCGCGCACTTTCAATTGATTGCGGCAATGAACCCATGTCCATGTGGACATTTGGGTAATGCCGCCCTGGCCTGTTCACGCGCCCCCAGATGCGCCGAAGCATACCAGAACAAAATATCGGGACCGCTGCTTGACCGAATTGATTTACATGTTGATGTCGATGCAGTTAACCCATGGGATATGAAACCAACCACCGACACACCGGTTGAAACCAGTGCCCAAATTCGCGCACGCGTTGTCGCGGCACGTCAACGACAAATCGCACGTCAGGGGAAAATGAACGCGATGCTGGACGGTGCAGAACTAAATGCGGCAGCACCATTGTCAAATGAACTGACCGAATTTTTGAATACGGCGGCGGAAAAGATGTCAATGTCGGCACGCGGCTATAATCGCATTAAACGCATTGCGCGCACAATTGCCGATTTGCGTGGTGCACCCGATATTGAAATGGCAGACCTTGCCGAAGCACTGTCATACCGCCCCATCGGTCGCGGCAAATATGGGGTTAAATAAAAGTTCAAATATAATAAAGATGTGCCGGCAAAAATGCCGGCACACATTATTTGCACTTTGAACTTTCCACTTTGAACTTTAATCCTAGAATTCCCAACGGAACCCGAACAAGAACGCCGAATACAAAACATTTTCTGCATGGAACCAATCGCGTGATTGTGTTCCGCTTTCATTAGACAGTGCCCATTTTATTTTCGGTAAATATATAAAACGGAACCCCGCATCCAAGAAAAACGATTCCGATACTCCATATGAAAAACCAAATGTCACAACACCCGCCAAATTAGATGATGATTTTTTCGCCGTATAAAATTGCAACATGCCAGATTCGTCTAATTCACCAAATTTCTGCAAATCCCAATATCCAGACAAATCACCATACGAATCAGATAAATTCAAAACAGTGTCCGTATCGGCATACCCCAAACCAAATCCAGCATATGGAATTACCTTACGCAGCGGTTTTGCCCAACCGTCATAAAAATCATAAATTGCCATTGTCGTTAAAACATTTGTTGTCACGGTTGATTGTATACTGCCCGATTCCAGTTTTATTCCAGTAATATTGGGGTCATCACCACCTGTTAACTTCATTTCACCACTGAATAACGGCGATGCATTATAATCATTTTCAGATATATAATCCCAGTCAATCTGGAAACGCCATTGTGGTGTCCATGGCAAAACCCATCCAATCGCCAAACCACCGATAAATGAAACCGCGCGATAATCTTTATTCATCGGCAATGTACCAATGTTCCCAGTTCCCAGATATTGATACGAACTGCACCCGGTGCCCGCGCATGGGAAAATTGCACCGTTGTCATAATAGTATTCGGCACCCAATGTACCGACATCATTTTTCATTTTTGCCATGCCATATGAAATACCGCCACGCACCAATATGATAAAACGGCGACCGTCATCCTGGTACCCGCTGGTTGTGACATTATCACCGCCATATTCCCAATTTGCACGCGCCGTGGGCAACCCCAGGCACAACAACATTGGCAAAACAAATAACATTCTCTTCATCATGGCATATATTATATCACAAAATCCCACCTAATAAAAATGATTTTATTCGCAAATGCGTATTTATAATTATTTCGCAACAATATCGTGAAAGATTTCCGCCGGTATTGTACCACCCGTTATTTTTGATGACATTGGGGTAAAATTATCATTACCGACCCAGACCCCAATAACATTGTTCCGGGTTGCACCAACAAACCAGGCATCACGATTGTCGTTGCTGGTTCCGGTTTTCCCGCCCAAAACCCCCGCCGCCATCGCGCGATGCCCCGTGCCACCCGCCGCCACAACATCTGCCAACAATTCGGTCATGTGCGATACGGTTTCCGCCGACAAAACGGTAATTGGATCGGACGGATTGCGTTCATATATAACATTTCCGGATGCATCTGTAATTTTTGTAATTGAATATGGTCGCACTGATTCCCCATTGTTCCAAATCACCGCATAGATATTGGTTAAATCCATCAACGACATTTCCGATGCCCCCAACACCGTGGAATATTCGCGGCGCAATTTTGTTCCCACGCCCAAGCGCCCCGCCATACCCAACACAGAATCAATTCCATATGTTTCGGTCAATTTCAGCGGCACCGAATTCACACTTTTTGCAAACGCGGTCGCCAATGTTATGTCGCCATAGTACCGTTCGTTATAATTTTTCGGGTTATAGTCCCCAATTGCAAACGGCGAATCGTTCACATACGAATCAGGCGTCATTCCATTTTCCAACGCGACCAGATACACCACCGGCTTGAACGCAGACCCCGGTTGACGCGCCGCCAAAACACGATTAAATTGACTGGTCTGGTAATCGACACCACCCGACATCGCACGCAATGCACCGTCACGCGACATGGCAACCACCGCCCCCTGATATTCACCAACACGGCGCGACAAAACCGCGGCAATGTGTTCTTGTAAACCCATATCAAGTGTGGTATACACATATAAATCAGTATTATAATTACCAACACGCGAACGCACTTCGTCCAGAACAAAATCTGTCCAATACCGATACTTGTTTGTGTCGGGCGCGGGGGTCGCGGGTGCTAATTTTTTTGCCGCCGCACGCGCAGTGTTTATATCCACATAACCCTGGCGCACCATTTCGGTTAAAATCACACGCGCACGGGCAATGTTTTTTTCGGGGTTTTTCAGTGGGCTGTATGTCGTTGGGGCCTTTAACATGGCGGCGATTTGTGCGGCCTGGGCCAGTGTCATTTTTTCCGCCGGCACCTGAAACATAACGCGCGCGGCGGCATCGATTCCACGCAGCCCCCCAACCAGCGACACGCGATTCATATACAAATCCAGAATTTGATTTTTATCAAAACGGTTTTCCAGCCAATGCGACAAAATCAGTTCTTGAACCTTGCGCGAAATCTTTTTTTCGCGCGACAGAAAAATATTCTTTGCGGTCTGTTGGGTGATTGACGAACCGCCGGCGGCAAAATGCCCACGAAACAGATTAACCACCATTGCCCGCAATACACCGCGCGCATCAATTGGGCCATGTTCAAAAAAGCGTTTATCTTCGATGGCAACAATTGCCTGCCATACATGCGGGGGCAATTTATCGACCGAAACCGGTACCCCCATAATGCGATTTGCCGCCCGAATCTCATTGCCGTTTTTGTCCAGGAAACTGACCGCGGGGGCGCGTGTTTCATGCAAAATCGCATCCAGCGATGGCATACGCAAATAAATCACCGCGACATAGCCCGCAATACCAATCGCCGCAACCAAGCACAGATTAAACAAATACACCACCAACCGCCGCCGAATTGACGGTGCGGGCTTGCGGTTTCTGTTTAATTTTTCATCTGGTTTTCTGGACAAGATAAATTCCCTTGGTGTAATTATTATAGCATAAAATCCTTGCCAATGCATATGGTTTATCGGTATAATTTACACAAATATTTACGGGGGAAAGACATGAAAAAATTATCATTTTTATTACTGGGCGCGTTGATTGCATCGCCCGCATTGGCAACCGACTATGATGACGAATACGATACATATTATGATGACGAACCGTCTTATTCTGCGCCCGCGGCAACGACCGGTGCGCGCGACACCTATGCGGGTTTTCGCATTCATCGCAATGAACACATTGCCGTAAAATACGATGTGCATGACGGACATGACACAGACATTGCCGATGATAATTTTGGGTTTGGGCTGACCATTGGCAACCGTTTAACCGACAATGTAAAAATTGAATTTGAAACATCGTATACCGGATTGGCGGAAAGCAAGCACGCGACCAAGTTCGACTATGACATTTGGTCAAACATGTTAAATGTGAATATTTATAAAAACTTTGGTGGCGCGGTCGAACCATATTTTGGCCTTGGCATCGGGTTCAGCGGAATCTGGGGCGATGCGGGTGGCGATACCGGATCGTCATTTGATTTGTCATTTGCGGCAATGGCGGGTGTGAATTTTGCATTGAACCAGTATATTGATTTGAATCTGGGGTTGCGATATGTCAACTATGGCGAAATGAAACATGATGGTGCCACCGCAAAAATAGATGCAACCGAATTATACATTGGCGCCGCATATAAATTCAGTATTTTCAAATAACGCACATCAAATAATTATTTTACATTAAACCGTTCCCTGAGCTGTTTGTTGCCACGTCGCATCAGGCGTTTAATTATGCCACGATTGCGAATTGTTTTGAATGCAACTGTTTCGGGGGTTATTGGTTGCCAATATTGCGCATGCATACTGGCAAAACGACGGTTTTTTATTTTTTGGTGGTTTTTTATTTTATTTCTTTGTTTTTAGTATGTTTTTTAATGTGACTTTTTGTAAAAAATGGCGTGTGGCTTGTCACAAAAATAAAATCGGGATAAACCCGATTTAATTTTTGGTTTACCACACGAAGTCTTGACGAAGTGTGGCGCGCCCTGCAGGATTCAGATCCAAAAAGTGATACCCGTTTCAACACATTCAATTATTGACATTTTCTACTTTTAATAATAGGATTTGACCAGAATATCAAAGGAATAAAACTATGTGGATTAAAGACTTAGTTTCTTATTTAGTACAAAACATCGGCAAACCTGGGCCAGACGGCTATGATATAGATGTATTCTTTGGCAACACACCAGAATACAAGAAAGCCAAGAAAATAATAGCCAAGCAACATGACAAAGAAATTGCAAAACAGTACAAGCGTCTGAACAATATAAAACCTATCGCTGGTTTGAATATGGCTTTAGTTCGTCATTTAGTACATAACATCGGCAAACCTGGGCCAGACGGCTATGACACAGATGTATTCTATCGCGAAACACCAGAATACAAGTATGCGTTGAAAATACTGCAAAAACAAAGATAAAACATACTGTATTTTTGCTGTACGAAAATAAAAACACCGCACAAAGCGATGTTTTTATTTTTATTTTGGCGCGCCCTGCAGGATTCGAACCTGCGACCTGCGGATTAGAAATCCGATGCTCTATCCAGCTGGGCTAAGGGCGCAACGAACGCATTTTACAACAAAAAACTCTAAAATTCAAGCATTCGCCCCAATTTATTTATTGTACAAAAAAACCGCCCATGTGGGCGGCACATAATTTTTTTGCGGTTTAACGACGGCGAAAACCACCATTGTTGTGCTGTTGTGCGGCACCACTGCTGCGTTTCGACAAATAACGCGCTGCAATCAAAATCAACCATTCCAATGACAACCCCGCCATGCCAATCATGACTTCTTGGAACGTTGCAGACCAACCCAAAACATAAACAACCTGGGCAATGAACGAAATATACAAAATACCGAAAACGCCGGTAAAGAACACTTTTTTAACTTTTCCAAACATGTCTGTTTCCTTTTTTTATTTATCTATTTATTTCTGTGTGCTGGATTCTGGTGCCAGGTTCCAGCGGACCCCGCAAAAGCTTAAACGAACACGATTAACAATTGCCAACCGTATTCAACGCCATCTTAGGCAGCTAATGCAAGGCGAACATTGTCGTTCGCAGCGATTCTATCGCCATTCAGTTTTTAGTTGGTTTTTAACGACACCATGTCGGATTCACCCAATTTGTCTTTCGTCATCTGTCGAATCTATAACACCCCCCTATGTATTATTGGTGGAGGTGCCGGGTACCGCCCCCGGGTCCAAAATGAGTATTGCACAACGGATTCAGAATCATCACTGTTTGCACAGCAGATTTATTATAAATCTTTATACTGGAATTTGCAAGGTTTTTGGTTATAATGCCCGTAAAGGCGATAAAAAATGAAGTTTTTAGACAAGGCAAAAATTCATATCAAGGCGGGTGATGGTGGCAACGGTGCCGCATCGTTCCGGCGTGAGAAATATATTGAATTCGGTGGCCCCAACGGCGGCGATGGTGGTCGTGGTGGCGATGTTATTTTCCGCGCGGTTCCAAATGTGAACACATTGATTGATTACCGCTTTAAAACGAATTTTGCCGCCCAGCGCGGTCAAAACGGCATGGGGCGCATGCGTACGGGTTATTCGGGCGAAACGCTGGTTTTGCCGGTACCAACGGGAACGGTTATTTTGTCTGAAAACGAAGAAATTGAATATGCCGATTTGAACCAAGACGGCATGGAATATCTGGCGGCGCGTGGCGGAAACGGTGGGTGGGGAAACCTGCATTTCAAAAGCCCAACAAACCGCGCACCAAAACAAGCCAATGACGGACTGCCCGGTGAAGAACGCACGGTTGTTTTGCGCCTTAAACTGATTGCGGATATTGGGCTGGTTGGTTTTCCAAATGCGGGTAAATCAACACTGTTATCGGCGGTGACATCGGCGCGTCCAAAAATTGCGAACTATGCATTTACAACATTGAACCCGCAACTGGGGGTTATGTATGCACACAAACGCGAATTTGTTATGGTGGACTTGCCGGGCCTTATCGAAGGGGCACACACCGGTGTTGGTTTGGGCGACAGATTTTTGGGGCACGCCGAACGCACAAAAATGATTTTGCATGTCATTGATGGCACCGAACCCGATTGGGCGGCACGATATGCGGCGATTCGTCATGAAATGGATTCATATGGTGGTGGTTTAATTGGCAAACCAGAAATTGTTGTTATAAACAAAATCGATGCCGTGGATAACGATGAATTGGTGGCGCGCATGACCGCATTTAAAAAGTCATTTGGTCGCAAGAAAAAACCCACAATTGTTCAAATCAGTGCCGCCGGCCGTATTGGTCTGGACGAATTAATTTCCGTTGTTGAAAAAGGAATGACAAATGATAAATAACACCCTGTCTGAATTCAAAACAGATGCCGCGAAAATCGCCGCATATGTTCGTGATAAAACCAAGAAAGAACCGGTTTATGCATACACAGCCGATGGCGCAAAGATACCCTTAAAAGAATTACGCATTGATAAAGTAGAATTTGTTGGGGGTCTGTGGCGCGTACAAAACGAATTTCCACACAAAATTGAAAACATTCGCAAGGTTGATTTTGTTATCGGTGACAAATTGCCACATGTTGAACGCACCCTGTTTGATTTTTATCAGGCATTTTCGGTTGGCGAAAATTGCTATGGTAAATTCATATCGAAAAAACCAGACTATATCGTTGCAAAATATGTGACGAACCGCGGAACATATGGCGCATATGGCAAAACAATCGAAGACGCACGTGCATATCTGGGAATTAAATTGTATGATGAATTCCAGGATGTTATTCACCGGGAAATAAATTCCGCACGCCAAAAATAATTTTGATTTTTAACATGCATATTGTTAGAATCACATCGTTTTAATAAAAAGAAAAAAAGGAGAACACACATGGCACTGTCATTAAAAGGCACACAAACAGAAAAGAATTTGCTGATTGCATTTGCTGGCGAATCACAGGCACGCAATCGTTATACATTTTTTGCATCCAAGGCCAAAGACGAAGGGTTCCAAGCAATTGGAAAAATTTTCTTGGAAACAGCCGAACAAGAAAAAGAACACGCATCACGTTTGTTCAAGTTCCTGGAAGGTGGCGACATTGAAATAACCGCATCTTTCCCAGCCGGCAAAATCGGCACAACACTGGAAAATCTGCAGGCCGCGGCATACGGTGAACATGAAGAAAACACCAACATGTATCCACGCTTTGCACAAATTGCCGCCCAAGAAGGTTTTGATTCCATTGCCGAAATTTTGAAAAACATTGGCTATGCCGAACGCTATCACGAATCGCGTTTCCGCGCATTGGCCGAAGCAATCGAAAACGGCACATTATTCAAACAAGACAAAATTGTTATGTGGCGTTGCACAAATTGCGGCATGTGGCACATCGGTACCGAAGCACCCAAGGTTTGTCCGGCTTGTCTGCACGCCCAAGGATATTTCATCAGCGAAGGCATCACATCACGTTGTGATACGAACGAAGGGTTCTGTGAATATTCAAATATTGATTAATAATAAAAAAACGCCCAAACGGGCGTTTTTTTTATTCGGCAATACGATTTCTTAATTTACCCAATTCAACAAACATATAAATATCTGCCGTCGCATATATTATCAACAACACCGCCAGATAATATGTCATTGCGATAAATGTTCCCAGCGGAAAAAAGAACAACGCAACCGCCAACGCAAATAAAACCAATGCGGCAATCAATGTCGCCATGTAATGACCAAAACGCGCCCGCGCCAGATTTATTGCAAAAACCAATACACGCAACGCCTTAAAGAAAAACAAAATTACAAAAATGTATGCGACACTGACCAACGAACCCGATGGATAAACAACGAACAGCATACCCAACACAATGTTTATCAACCCAAACACAACATCAATGCCACCGCCATTGTTATCGTTCGACATAATAAAGCCGCTTATCATGCGATAGAGCCCGAAAATCAACAATGCCGCGCCAATGATATATGTAAATATCGTCAAAACCAAAACCGGTTTAACAAATAAAACCACCGCCGCCGCAACAAACAGCAATGCTTCGCCAACCAACAATGGTGCGCTTTTGCGATACATGCGATTCACCGATGCAATAACTGCATCACGTGGCGATTGTGTTTTACGGGGTGCGCGTTTAACCCGCGCTGCCCGAACGGTCTTTGTTTTTTCTGTATTTTTAGTGTTTTTATTTGATTTTTTTGTATTTACCATAAGGAAAATCCCCCCTGCTCTCTGTTTTCCAACATGATACCATTTTGGGCATTTTGATTCAAGTGGATAAAAACCCGCACAACAAATAAAAATCGGCATTACGCCGATTTAAATTTTCTGGTCGGGGTGAGAGGGTTCGAACCTCCGACACCTTGGTCCCAAACCAAGTACTCTACCAGGCTGAGCTACACCCCGAATGACCGCCATTATAACACCATTTTTTTCAAATGCAAATATTTATCTGTTATTTTCCACTTGTATGAATATACATAAAAGTTCTAATATTCCCTATATGGCAAGGGGAATTTATATCTTAATCGCAATTATGTTTGTGGGGGCGGCAAATGCCGCATCTGTGCGTGGCGCATCAACCGCATCGCGCGGTGGCACGGCAACGGCACAGAATCAAATGGCGAACCCCGCGTCCAGTTATACATATAACTATATGTATCCATATTTGAACAATCAAATGCGAACAACATTACGCCCCACCGATCCAACATCGCCATCAACCAGTCCCATAAATGCCATCGTTCGCACCGAACCATTATCTGCGCCGCGACGTGTTGTTCCGCGCCCACGCGCCGCCACGGCGACAAATGCAACACCCGCAACCACGGCACGCGCCGCGAAACCGGTTGCAGCAAATTCGGCACGGCGTGTTGTTGCGCGACCGCGCGCAAATACATATGGCACACAATCAAATGCCGCCGCACGAAACGCATCACGCGTCCAAGGCAAAGAATATTATCCAACCGAAAATTCAACATACAAGGTTGCATCGTCATCGCAATGTCTGGCGGACTATGCCAAATGCATGAACGCATATTGCGAACGTGCCGACACCGCATATAACCGTTGCTATTGCAGCGCAAAATTGGCACAAATCGATGCAACATACCAACCACAAATCGATTCATTGGTGAAACAAATCATCGCATTGCAAAATGGCAACCAATCAATAAACAACGCCGAATTAAATGAATATTGGACATCAACCGTTGCAAAATACACCGGCGATAATTCATGGACAAACATGGATGATGCATTGAATATCGATTGGGCATCGATGGAAAGTCGCGTACGTGGACAAAACGCATTTATTACCGGACATGAATATTGCGCACAACATATTGCCGGATGTTTCTATATGGCAAATAACCTGCGTGATGCGTATTTATCAACCATTTCTCGTGATTGTGCAACATATGAATCTGGGCTGGAACGGTTGAAAACCGTTGCCGAAAGTGTGATAGAGGCATATCGCGAATGATTTCACAATTTTTTGGTATTGAATATGGACGGGCGGCATGCGCCACCCCATGCGAAGGCGGTCCTGCATTGGCACCGGCGGCGGTACGTGCAATGTTTCCAAACACACAATGGACAATGGTCACCCCACCACATGTTGACATTGAAACTTGTATGGCGGACCGATTCGGCGAAAACACACCGGTTCAACGCGCGATATATGAAAACACCCCCACCGCACGACACATTATGATTGGTGGCGACCATTCGGTAAATTTTGGACATTTTTCCGCATTGGCTGACCGCACACCCGACACCGATTTATGCATGGTCTATATCGATGCACATTTGGATATTCATTCACCCGAATCTTCACGCGCCCAGGCATCCGGTGCCCCGCATGGTTGCAATGTACGCGGTTTAATGGGTGATGGTGATTCGCGGTGGTTGGCGATTCCAAAAAAAATACCATCATTAAAACCCAAAAATATGTTCTATATCGGTACACGGTCTTTTGAACCCGCCGAAATCGAATTTGTTCGTGATAAAAATATATTTATGCGCCACGCCGACCAATTACAGACAATGTCTGCGGTGCGGGATACGGTGGCAACGGTGCGCGAAAAACTGGCGGGGCGACCATTTGTTTTATCATTTGATTTTGATGGCATTGACCCAAAATATTTCCCAGATGTCTTGGTTCCTGAAAACAATGGGTTATCGGTTGATGCCGCAATGTATATGGCTGATGCATTCAAGGACGCATATGGCATCGAATTTGTTGAATATGCACCAATGGGCGATGCACAATCGGCGGCAATCGTGCGCGACTTAATCGCAATCGCAATGAATCAATAATTAATTTTTCGCGATATTTTCACACATTAAATTATGCCGATAAATATTACGCGCCAAATCATCACTGATAACACGCCAATCATTTTCATGCCCATATATTTTATCACACACAATTGGTGCGCAAACGCTATTCGGCAATTGTGTATTTTTCGTGCAAGATGCGGCGAATATCACCAACCCCAGTATGTAAAACCGATGCATTTGTGTTCTCCATTATATTTATTGTTTTGATAATTTGTTCGCGGGCGCTGGTGGCATTGCGCGAATCACATTTAATATTCGCAACATGTGCACCAACAAAATAAGATAAAAAAATTACGGCACCACCCAGTGCCGCACAATAAATTCGCAACATTTTATTACACTTTATTTATTCAATCCAAATCTTTACATCATTTGATGAATACAAAGTGCCATCTGATTTGTTAAACTTGATAACGTCAACTGATAATTGTGTTGGTTTGCCGTCATCGCCGATAAAGTTCACCCCTTCTGTTGAAATCGTAATATTTTCAACATCACGCGTTGCACTTGGTTTGTGAACAATGCGCAACACAACCGCAACAACTGCAACAATCAAAGCGGCAAAAATTATGATTTTTTTATAACTCATTGTTTTCACCATATATGTGTATTATACCACATATATGACAATAAACAAATTGTTATACGATTTTTTTTGATTATTCGACCCAGACCAACACACGCGTATTATCAACCGTTGTTGTTGGGCGACCATACGCAATTGAATCAAAACGCACATCATCGCCGGCGGCGATTGTATCAGTCGCCGCACCAACCGGCAACCGTGCAACATCAACCGTACCCGAACTTAAATTATCGGCATTTGATGCAAAATCCGCCGATGCAATATCCGCAAACGCCATTGGTGTTGCCATGACAATCAAACAAAAACAAGCAAACTTTACCCAAAATTTGAACAACTCTCTGCCCCTAAAATTCACGAATATTATATCATAAATTTAGGGGCAAAAAAAGCGATTATTGATTCATTGAACCAAAGAAATCATCATTTGTTTTCGTCAAACGCAATTTATCCAACAAGAATTCCATTGCTTCCAAAGTTCCCATTGGATTGATAATACGACGCAAGACATACATTTTCGATAATGTTTCTTTGCCAACCAACAAATCTTCTTTGCGGGTACCCGACTTTGTGATATCAATTGCCGGATATACTCGCTTGTCTGACAGTTTGCGATCCAATATAATTTCGCTGTTGCCGGTTCCCTTGAATTCTTCGAAAATAACCTCGTCCATCTTGGAACCCGTATCAACCAATGCGGTCGCGATAATTGTCAGCGAACCACCCCCTTCGATATTACGGGCGGCACCAAAGAAACGTTTTGGACGCTGCAACGCATACGCGTCAACACCACCGGTTAAAACCTTGCCGCTGGACGGGACACATGTATTATATGCACGCCCCAAACGTGTAATTGAATCCAGCAAAATCACAACATCTTGACCGGCTTCGACCAAGCGTTTTGCCTTTTCAATAACCATTTCGGCAACCTGAATATGACGTGTCGCCGGTTCATCAAATGTTGATGAAATAACTTCGCCCTTAACACTGCGCTGCATGTCGGTCACTTCTTCGGGACGTTCGTCAATCAACAGAACAATTAATTTAACATCTGGATAATTTGTTGCGATTGAATGCGCAATGTTTTGCAGCATAACTGTCTTACCGGTACGCGGTGGTGCAACAATCAGCGAACGTTGCCCCTTGCCCGTTGGGGAAATCAAATCGATAACACGGGCAGACAAACTGCGCCCTTTGTCTTTGTCATCGACAACCTCCATTTTCAGCATTTCATCTGGATACAACGGTGTCATGTCGTCAAAAGACACACGATGACGCAATTTTTCCGGATCGCCACCGTTCACACGTTCGATTGTTTCCAGCGCGAAATAACGTTCTGATTCGTTTTGTGGCGCCTGAATTTGCCCTTCGATATAATCGCCGGTTTTCAAACCATATTTTTTAATCAGGTTTGGCGACACATACAAATCGTCTGGCCCCGCCAGGTAATTTGATTCTGGGGCGCGCAGAAAACCAAACCCATCCTGCATGCGTTCCAGCACACCATCACCAATAAGTGTGATTTTTTTATCTGCCGCATAAACACGCATAACCGCGAAACGCAATTGTTGCACGTTCAGTTGTGACGGGTTTTCAATTCCCATATCTTCCGCCATTTTCAGCAGTTGCTGTGGCGATTTTGCCTTTAATTCATTTATATGCATAAATAATCCTTTTGGAAAACGGGTTTTATGTGCGAACGCACCCCGCTGGTTTCTAAGATGAAGGTATTATAATACAAATTGACAAAAAAGTCAAGGTTTCGAATCGCCCCCCGCTTTTTTTCTTGATTTTATTGCTTTTTTTTGCTCGAATTTTATATATAAGCAAGAACTAACCGAAAGGAAAGACAATGGCAGGCAGCATAAATAAAGTAATATTGGTTGGTAACGTGGGTCAAGACCCACAAATTCGCACAATGCAAAGCGGACAAAAGGTGGTCAGTTTTTCACTGGCGACATCTGATCGTTGGCGCGACCGCGCAACCGGCGAACAAAAAGAACAAACCGAATGGCACCGCGTTGTTGTGTTTAATCCAAACCTGGTTGATGTTGCCGAACGCATGTTGCAAAAGGGAACAAAATTGTACCTGGAGGGTGCATTGCGCACACGCAAATGGCAAAATCAGGCGGGTGTTGATACATATACAACCGAAGTCGTTTTGAACCCATATGCGGGTCAAATGGTTATCTTAAGTGGTGCCAAGGCAATGGACGGCAACGCCGGCGGCGAATATGGTCAACCGGCAACACCGGCACAGCCACGCGAAGAAATCACACCATCACAAATCGATGACGACATTCCATTTTAATGTGTGAATAGAAACATAAAAAAACACCGCCCAAACAGGCGGTGTTTTAATTGAATAACGCAGAACTATGATTCGTTTTCGTCTGGTTCTTCGTCTTCTTCGTCATCATCATCGGCGGCGTTCAGGTCGATTTCCTTTGGCACGCCTAAAATATCTTCGATTTTTTCAGATGCCGCTTCTAAATCCATTTTGTGCAAGACCGCAAATTCCTGGGCCATGCGTTCCAACGCGCGCAAATATAATTGACGCGCCGAAAATGTCATTGTGTCACTGGCACTGCGGCGTTGCAGGTCACGAACAACCTCTGCCAATTTCATGGGGTCGCCCGAATTTATGTTTTCTTCGTATTGCTGTGCGCGGCGCGCCCAAATCATACGCTTGGCACCCGCCTTGCCCTTGGCTGATGCGATTGCTTCGTCCATCTTTTTTGCCGATGTCAATGGTCGCAACCCCGAAATTTCCGCACGTTCAACGGGAACACGCAATGTCATATGGTTGCGTTCAAATTCAATCACCAGCATTTTTATCTTTTGTCCGGCAATTGTTTGTTCTTCGATACGCGACAGTTTTCCAACACCCTGGGTTGGATAAACAACGAATTGCCCTGTTTTAAAATCTAACTTTTTACTTGGCATAAATTACACCTTTTGCACGTTGTTCATTCTCCCTGTCCAGAATATTATAGCACAAAAAACCAGAAAAACAAATGTTTGACGAAAAAATATAATAACACATTAACGGCGACGGATTGTACCCGTACGACGCATGCTGGACGCACGCGATGCGCCCGATGTTCCCGTTTTTATCGTGCAAACCCATTCATTGTCTTGCAGAATTGCAACCTGGCCATCGGCACATTCAGGCTTTTCCAAGCGCCACGCAAAGCAGCCCGACTTTTGATACGATGTATATGTTGTGTTATCGCCACCACGTGTATAACGACCCAAATCGGGGTTCCATTCGCCCGCCGGTTCCCCCGCACACCATTTACGCGCACCAAAGCACACAATTGACGGTGCAAAACCAGATTCACCCGAATAACCCATTAATTCATTTGCCACATCTGTCGCAACATAGCCATTTGCCGCACGGTTGCCCGCCCCCATGGGCGCCCCCGTTTCCAAATCATGACACCACAATTTTTGGCATTCCATTGCGGAAACCCCATCGATTTTTGCATGGTTTGTCAAAACATAGCCATCGCCACATGAAAACGATGTTGCCGCAAACGCCGGCACACAGACCGCCAGCACAGACAAAACGAACAAAGAATAAAATAATTTTTTCATTGGTTCTCTCTTGCCATGTATTTTACACGATTTTTACACAAATTCCAAATGTTTTATTATTGTCCCAGACCCGCCGGCGAAAAACGCCCAATATTGTTGAACAATTCTTCAATTGCGTTCAGTTCAATCGCCGCCGGAATTTCGGTTTCGCCCGCCGCCATTTTGACATTTTCCAAGTCGTCATCGTGCAGCACCCGAATCTTTTTCACCGCATTTCCATTTACCCACGCCAACAACACCGTTTTGTCAGTAAATGTATGGGGCAATGGCCCGCGATAGTTTTCATCGGCACCATAATAAATCCAGACTTCATCCCCATAAATTGTCTTGGTTTGTGGCGCACCGATTTTATCCATCAATTGCGATGTCGTTTTTATTTCCGCAACATCATCGTCAATCGTCTTTGGGAAAACATACCCACGATGTTTTGTCTGGAAAGTACACGCAGACAGCATGACCCCCAGCGCAATCACCAACATTTGAACTTTGAACTTTGAACTTTGAACTTTCATATTTTTATCCCTCACCATTTTCTTTGTTTTTTTGCACCGCAAAATTCGCAATATATTTTTTCAATTCGTCTTTGTACCGATTGTTTGCCTTGGCAGATTCTACCAATTTATCAAAATTCGGGTTAACCGCACGTGCCGCCCCAAAACGCGATTCTGTTTTCAAGAAATCTTCCAACGGCATTGGGTTATCAACCGATGAATCCATGGTCAATGGTGAATGCCCGTCCAGCGCAAGCCGCGGGTCAAAACGATACAATGGCCATGCGCCCGTATTCACCAACATTTGCTGATGTTCCACTCCGTTTTGCAATGCGAATCCATGCGCAATGCATGGCGCATATGCCAATATGATTGACGGGCCATTGAAAGATTCTGCCTCGCGGAATGCGCGTATCGCTTGGGCTTGATTTGCACCCAACGCAATTTGCGCGACATATGCACCCGACATCATTGCAATCATACCCAAATCTTTTTTCGCGTGTTCCTTGCCGCCAATGGCAAACTTCATTGACGCGCCAAACGGTGTTGATTTTGATTGCTGACCACCGGTGTTCGAATACCCTTCGGTATCAAGCACCAAGATATTCACATTTTCACCACTGTGCAATATGTGATCCAGACCACCATATCCAATATCATATGCCCAACCATCGCCGCCAATTATCCACACGGACTTATCAACAATTGCATCCAGCAAACTTTCCGCAGCACGTGCCAGTGGTGTTTTGTTTTTCGCCAGTTGTTTGCGCAACATTTCCACAGATTCACGCTGTTTTGCGATATCGTGTTCCGCGAAAATATCTTCGACATTTTCTGTCTTTAATTCAAACAGCAGCCCCTTTAACGCATCGCGCTGTTGATTTATTGCCAAACGCATGCCCAGCCCATATTCCGCATTATCTTCGAACAACGAATTAGACCATGCCGGCCCACGACCGTTTGCATCGGTTGTCCATGGTGTTGTTGGCAGGTTTCCACCATAAATCGATGAACAGCCCGTTGCATTTGCAACGACCATGCGGTCGCCGAATAAATGCGCCAACATCTTAACATATGGTGTTTCACCACATCCCGCGCATGCCCCGGAAAATTCAAAATAATGTGGCAACAATTCAATATGCTTTGGAATATTAAGGTTTAATTTTTCGCGTGGCACATCAGGCAATTTCACCGCCGCATCAAACGCCGCCTGATTTTCGTGCGCATCCGCCATTGGTTTTAATGCCAACGCATGCACCGGACAATTTTTCACACAAACATTACACCCCGTACAATCCGCCGGCGATATGTTCAATGTGTAATACATATTCGCGCCCAGTTCTGGGGTCTTCATTGGAACAACAACTATTCCCGCCGCGCGCGCATCGGCAACTTGGGATTCAGTCAACGCCTTGATACGAATTGCCGCGTGCGGACACAGCATTGAACATTTGCCGCACTGGATACATTTTTCCAAATCGACCGTTGCAACATTTGCCGCAACGCCGCGCTTTTCATATTTTGCGGTGCCAACCGGATATTGCCCTGCCCCAAATTCACCATCCGTGCGGAACCGCGAAACCGGAATTGCATCGCCACGACCCGCCGCCATTTCGCCCAGTGTGCCGGCAATTTCCGCCGGTGCATCTGCGGTCATGGCTGGTGTATAATCTGGTGCAAAATTCGATGGCGATGATGGCAAATCATATTTCACCAAATATTTATCGGCATTATCAACCGCCGCCCAGTTTGCCGCGACAATTTCCATACCTTTCTTTTTATATGTTTTTTCAATTGCCACCTTGGCAGATTGTGCCGCAACCGCCGGTTCAATTACATTTGTTAAACGGAAAAAGTTCAACATGATAAAGGTGTTTATACGATTACCCAACCCCAATTCCGCCGCGCCACGATTTGCATCCAAGAAATAGACATTTGCGCGCAGCCGTATCAATTGTTCCTGGGCATCGCGCGGCAGGTTCGCAAATGCAACGTCTGGTGCCATACTGGTGTTAATCATAACCGTTCCGCCCGCCCGCAGACCATGAAAAACATCAAACCGCTGGGCAATCATGAAATTTGAAATGCTGATAAAATCGGCAACTTCGACCAGGTATTGACTGCGAATTGGTTGATTAGAAAAACGAATATGCGATTGGGTCAGCCCACCCGATTTTTTTGAATCATAAACCGCGTATGATTGTGGATATAAATCACTATTTTCACCAACGATTTTTACAATATTTTTAACCGCGCCAACCGTTCCATCCGAACCGATTCCATATAAAACTGCCGTCTTGACATTGTCGTTTTCAATCGCAAACGCAGAATCCGTCTTTAATGACAGCCCCGACAAATCATCATCGATTCCAACGGTAAAGTTATGGTGCAACGACCCACGCATCATGTTTTCATAAATCGCCTTGACATCGCGCGGTTTGAATTCTTTGGACCCCAGACCATATCGCCCACCATAAACATTGCATTTGTCACCAATAATCGTCTTGATTATTGTGTACAATGGTTCACCAATTGTGCCGGGTTCTTTGGTTCGATCTAGCACAGCGATATTTTCAACCGTCTTGGGCAATATTTTCAAAAACGCATCGGTCGGGAACGGCTGGAATAAATGAACACGAACCAAGCCCAACCCAGCGGGCAACTGTTCCAATGTTTCCGCAATTGTTTCACATGACGACCCCATGGAAACAATTACATGTTTGGCGTGTTTGTCGCCAACATATTCCACCGTTGCGTATTTACGCCCCGTAAGTGCTGCAAATTCATCCATAACCCCCTGCACGATTTCGGGCGTCTTGGCATACAGCGGGTTTGCCGCTTCGCGTGACTGGAAAAATACATCGGGATTTTGTGCCGTGCCGCGAATTGTTGGCTTTTCTGGTTTCATACCACGATTGCGATTTGCCGTCACCAAATCGTCTGGCAACAATTTACGCAGTGTTTCGTCATCAATACGTGTTAAACGCGATTCTTCGTGACTGGTGCGGAAACCATCAAAGAAATGAACAAACGGCACCCGCGCACGCAGTGTTGCCGCATGTGCAATTGCCGCCATATCATGTGCAGATTGAACATTATGGGATGATAACATTGCGAACCCAGTACCCCGCACCGACATAACATCACTATGATCACCAAAGATTGACAACGCATGTGTTGCCAGCGCACGTGCCGCAACATGCATAACGAACGGTGTCTGTTCGCCGGCAATTTTATACATGTTTGGAATCATCAACAGCAACCCTTGGGATGCCGTAAATGTTGTCGCCAACGCCCCCATTTGTAATGCGCCATGCATTGCGCCCGCCGCGCCCCCTTCGGATTGCATTTCAATTATTTGTGGAATTGCGCCCCAGATATTCTTTTTATGCTGGAACGACCATTCGTCCGCCAATTCACCCATTGTTGAACTGGGGGTAATTGGATAAATCGCCGCAAAATCAACACAACGATATGCAACATCTGCCGCCGCCCAGTTTCCATCAACAATTAAATTTGCCATAATGCACACTTCCCTTTTATATTAAAATTTTCGTCATGTGAAATCATAGTAAATTACCCCCCGAAACGCAAGGGCTTATTCAAGACAAAAAACAACATGTTCGGCACTTATTGCGTTTGCGCACAATGCCAAAATATGATACAATATACGGCGAAAAATAAAGGGAATATGATGGCAAAAAAAACAAAATATGTTTTTTTGGATAGAATAAACGAACTTATGGACAGCATCGGCAACAACAACAAAAAAATGTATATTTTTGGAACCGAAGAACAACGCCACGATATTTTTGATAAACACATTAAACCCAAATTATTGGAAACCATGGCCGATTTTTTACCAGACGACCAAAAAGATGTATTTTTCAACGCCACCGATGACGAACAAATAAAAATGTTCGAAGATTATATCAATTACTGGGGCGACAAAAAACCCGTTGAATTGGTCGGTTTGGCATTACAGGCCGATGCGCACGAAATAAGAAAGATATTTCAACACGAATCTGCAAAAAAACAATTACTGGATGAATTTAACAATCGCAAACTGGATGAATTAGAAAATATATTCAGTATCCCCACCGAAAAATTTACTGGTGACCAATATGCATTAATAAAAAGCAATTTTAATCCGCCACACACAATCGTAATTCCCAACAAACAAGACATGCCAAATCTGGGCAATGTGATTGTGATTGGTGATGTCGATTGCGTGAAATACAAATTGCCAAAATCGCCGGACGGCATTGATAAATTATTCAAAACATTGCCACACGCAATTATCGGTAAATTAAATGTCTCGTCATGGGACAAAGAATTATTCGGCAACATAAAAACATTACCATATGCCGAAACAATCGATTGTTCTCATTCAATCAACAGCCTGAATGATTTGAACGATAAATTACCAGGTGTATTAAAAACATTGATTATTCAAGACACTTTGATAAAACCAAGCGCATTGACCAAGGACGCAACCAAGCGCAGCGCGGCAATGGACTTTATAGCCACACACCCAAATCTGCGTATTGTTTCAACAAATAAAAATGGTGATATAACATTTGATTTGCAGGAATCACTTGCCGAAATTGACAAGTCCAAAGAAGCCCAAACCCCAGACAAAAACAAACGCATGATAAGTACACTGGCGGCACAAAAAACCGCCGTCACAAAGGTTCCAGACGAATACATCAGCATAAACGGTTTCGTTGATAAATATTTAGTTAATAATCCAGAAATCAGCATTAACGACAAAAAAACATTGCGTAATATTGTTAAACAGGTTGCAGATATAAAATCTGTTTCGGGCATTGAAACAAAATATGTTATTGAATCTGATTATGAAAATATCACAAACGCAGTTATCGCAAACATTACAGAAAGTCAAAACGGGACAGACGAAGAACAAAAATCAAATGAACAAAACTCAGAAACACAACCAAAACACCATATTACAAAACCCAATAATGTCCCGGTTGTGCAATCGCGTGCATCAAATAAAATATTGAAATTTATTTCCAATTCGGACATGGATGTTTTATCAACCAACACCGACAAAGAAGAATTAAAAGAATCAATCAACAAATTCAACATATGGAATCAAAAAAACATTAACAATCGGTCTTGTACATTTATTGACACCGATGGCGCGGAAAAACCATTACCAAATATGATTTGTCGCAACAACAATACATATTCGTATGACGGCACCGGTGGTCGCGCACGTATTGATTTTAAATCGACCACATTAAAAGATACCAATGGCAATAATATTCTGGATGACAACGGAAACGAGATTTATATTCTGGTATCTGTGGGGTCGGTGTCCGATCACAAACGCGGCAACAGTGACAAACGAACAAAAAAACACAATGACATCATACGGAACCTGGATATTTATGTGACCGATGTTCCATTGACCGACACCCAAATCAAAACCATAAAAAACAATAAAAAGTCCGGTCGCGATGTGCGGTTTTTCACATTGCCAGAATTACAGGGGTTAACACAAAAATATATTGCATATACATACACACCCCAAGACCAAGACGAACAAAAACAAACCAGAACGCCACAAAAACCCATTGTGACAATAGAACCAATTATTGACAGAGATGCCGTCAAAGAAGATTCAACAAACGCGTTTCAAGCGGTCGCTTTTGCACAACCAAAAGCGGAATATATTAAACCGGAAACACATGTTGCGCCGAAACCCGCCCCACATGTTGACACCCCCAAGAAAAAGCCTGTATCGCACGATACCGGTATCGCCCCAATAACAAAGCAACCGTATGCCCAACCCATATCGAATGTCGGTGGTGTGTTTGGCCTGAAAATGCTAGAGGCGCAAATTGCTGCACAAATCGAATTGTTAAAGACACTGAAAGAAAACCAAGAAATTCAAAAACGCGAAATAGACAAAATGTCTGAACAAATGCAGGAAAAAATTAAAACCGGCGATTTCGCATCGGTTGGTAAATTGGCGACCCAGGCAGAAACCAAGAAACAAAAACTGAACGAATCACAAGAAAAAGTTGCCCAGGCAGAACAAGCCTTAAAAACAATGAAAGATAAATTTGATATCGGTCAAAAACTGATTGAAAAACGCCAGCAGGCATTGACCGAAAAACAAGCCGCCGAACAGACCCTGCACGAAAAGGAAAAATCATTACAGGATGCCGACGATGCCGTTATTAAATTCTTGCACGAACTGGGCAAAGACGACAAATAAAAATCAATACAACAAACAAACGGGGCGTCTGCCCCGTTTGTTATTTTCCACCCTATTTAATACTTGACAAACCGTATTTTTGTATTATATTTAGATAGTAATAACAAAGGATACAAAATGACAACATATTCAAATTTTGAAGCATTTAATCCAAAAATCGATTTAACCGGCGACGGTTCTGTACTGGTCACGGGCGTATATCATATTAAACCAGACGAAGCCGCAGCCGCAGAATTAAAACAATACAATATTCGCGATTTGTTCGTAAAATCGTTTAGAATATTGCCAGCAACCAATAATAATATCACCGTTGTCAACCCAACAATATATATTCAAGATACAATCGAACACAAAACCGGAAATAAAATTTCTGGATTTCTGCGCCGCATTGATCAAATTGTCGACGATGTTAACGAAATGAAAAAACCATTGCGCGGCACCGGACACGTTGTCCCAAGCGATTGGCGCGAAAAGGCCTATCGACCAACAATTACTGTTTCTGTAAAATGCGATGATATGTCATTGGGCGACAAATCGCACAAAGTTATCAGCAAACTGGACAACATGATAAAATCTGGGATAAATATCGAATTTCTTAACAAATGCCCAGAAAATTCACCGTGGAATCAAATTGTTCAATCCATGATTTCACAACAACACGAACGCAAATAATTAAAAACACCAGCAAAAAGGATACCAACATGGCTTTTGATATAAAAACATCTAAATGGCTGAATGAATCTAAATCGGGCAATTTTGTTTTTGCACCGGTTGGTAATATCTGTAATGTCCAGATTTTTGACAAAATTGCTATGAATACAACCGCCGAAATGGTCGGCCAGATGGCAACTGTTATCAGTCAATTACCCATAAAAAAACCAATTGAAACGGTATCAACAAAAATCACATCTCCATATGATATATCGCCAGACACATTTGTTTTTGATGTTGCGATAAATTCTGGCGGTGGCGATGTTGATGCCGCACGCGGTATTGCATCAATGTTTGCATTGGCAAAATCACGTGGTGCAATTGTTCGCACACATATTGTGGGTTCTGCCGCCAGTGCAGCCAGTTGGTTGGCAATCCAAGGCACCCCCGGCTATCGCATAATGTCCGAAGATGCATATAATCTTGTACACCATGGCAAAACACTTATAAGTGCTGCCCGTGAAAACGAAATGGAAGTTGCCGCACAAAAGAGCAAAAAAAGTCGCGATATGCTTTTTGCAACATATGAAAAATATACGAAATTAACCCAGAAAGAACTTGAAAGATACAAATCTGTCGAAAATTCTGGACACTTGTTTGCAATACAGTGTCTGCGTAAACATTTGTGTGATTGGATTTTGAACAAAGACGGCACACTGATTGGCCGCAGCAGATAAAAA
>CAMOCR010000003.1 GCA_946611025.1 uncultured Alphaproteobacteria bacterium
GCGGTTGTCGAACGTGTTGCTGTACAAAGAAGTAATTCTGTTATGGCGCGTGCACCATCGGTTGCGGCGGTGTCTGTGTCAAATGACACAACAGTAACAACAGATGCCAAAGATGCGACGGCAACAATGGATAATTTGGCGGAATTGACCGATTATTGCAAGGCGCAATATACCGCATGTATGGATAATTTCTGTAATGTCTTGGATGATAACCAGGGTCGTTGTTCATGCAGCAAGAATTTGAAAAATTATGAAAAAACTGAAACTGCATTAAAGGCGGCAACCGAAGAATTACAGGATGTTGCCCAACGTATTCAATATATTGGCTTGACGGCGGATGAAATTACAACATTGTTCACCCAAACCGAGGCCGAATTGGCAATGCAAAACAATTCCGACAGTACCAAGTTGAAAAACGACCTGGATCGTATTAAAAATATGATTGTGGGTGTTAAAACTGGTTCGGCCAGTGCAATTGGTGACAGCGCCGGTATCAGTTTAGATTTGTCGAATTTGTTAAGTTTCAATATCGACAGCACCGGGTTTGATTTGTCGGCACTGTTTGGTGGTACAACATCAGCAAATACATCGTCAATCAACAACCAACGTGGCGAAGCGTTATATAAAACGGCGGCGGCGCGTTGCAAGGCGGCAGTGTTGAATAACTGTCAGGGTCAAGGTGTCGATATCGCGGTTATTTCGAATTCATATGATTTGGAAATCGACAAGCAATGTATCGTTTACGAACGTGGTTTGACCGATTCGAATAATCAAATGGTTGCAACCGTGCGTAATGCGAAAACCGTTTTGCAAAAGGCGCGTTTGATGGTTGCACAACAAAAGAATCAATATGACCTGCGTGGTTGTATCAGTGCGTTGGATTCGTGCATGCAAGACGATTATGTCTGCGGTACAGATTACGAAGAATGTCTGGATCCAACGGGTAAATATATCGTAGACGGCGCAGTTGTTGTTGGTTCTATGCCGGGTATATCTGGTAATGACTGGAATTGTACTACGACAACGTCTGGTTCTGGGGATAGTGCAACAACGAAAACAACGTGTGATACAAGTGCGACAGGTGGCTTGTATTCCGTATGGAACAAGGGTGGCTCGGGACAAAACATTTGGTCACCTGATACCAATAATCCATATACAATATCAAGTTATATAAACGACACGTTGAGTGAGAATGCAGCAAAATCTATGGCGCCAAAAGATATATCTGAATTTTTGCAGAGCAAGATTGGTTATCATGATAACAGCACCGGCAAAAACTATGGTATGTGCATATCGGTGTTGAATAAATGCCAAGATTACACATATGATAAATCTGGTAAATATATGGCAAAGAACAGCATTATTTCCAACTATATGGAACGTGCAATGCGTCAAATTAAGACCGCCCAGGATACATTGTTGGCGAACTATGCATCCAGCTGTTTGTCTGATGTCACATCGTGCTTAAGCCAGAATAACTATTCATTCTCGGCTTCGTCATCGGTGAACCCATCGGATATGGCGATACGCGCATGTTTACCAGTTATCAATTCGTGTCGTTCGGCGACACTGGGGTTGAAACAAGCAACTGTACAGATTGATTCGTTGGAGGATATCTATAAATGGTTAGATGCAGGTATCGCGACCAGTTACCAAGCCGTATGTGAAGGTACCGGTGGTACATGGGGGAAGACAACCAATGGTACTACTGTATCAGGAACAGATGGTCAGTGTACCTGTTCAGATAACTCTACCCAGGATTCGACAAAGCGTTACTGTGTTTGCAACTCTGGCTATACGATGTACGAATCAAAGTGTATAGAAAATGCGAAATATAACTGTATCAGAGGTGGAAATAATGTTGTTACAACGACTGAAAGTGGTACAACATGCACCTGCAAAGAGGGTTTCAATAACGCAGAATCAGATGGAACTTGTGAGAAGACGGTGACTCTTTAAGGTAGTGGTTCGTAAGAATACAATAAAAAACCGCCCGATTGGGCGGTTTTTCTTTGTCGTTTTTTTATTTGAACTTTGCACCTTGAACTTTGAAATCACGGCACCGCGGCATGCGACACCATGACGGGTGACGGATAAACTTTTAAATCTTGAAATCTGGGCGGTTCTGGCGCAGGCGCCCCAGCGCGCCATCTTGCATTTTGCGGAACGCGGCGGGGTTCCAGATTTGAAAACTGTTCCCGCGGCCAACAAATACCGCCGTGTCTGTAATGCCCGCGTGTGCTAATAAATCGCTTGGGATAACAATACGACCCGTCACATCAAATGACAATGGGCGTGCATCGGCAAACAACATTGCGGTCATGTCGTCCAGTGTGCCGTCAAATACCCCCATTTTATCGGTCGCCGATGCCAATGCCGCCATGCGCGACATAGACAGCCCTTCGATGCAATTATTGGTAAATGAACGGTACAAAACAACACCCGCAAAATTATCGCCCGCCACAGCAGCGCGAAAAGATGCCGGCACAGAAATACGCCCTTTGTTGTCCAAACGATTTTCATAAGATGAGAGAAACAATGACATTTCTTAATCTTTTTTCGGGGTTTTTGCATCGACACCTTGTCGTACCTTGATATGAACCCTAGCATACTAAAAATTGGTTGTCAATGACAAATTATAATCATTTTATGGGATTTTATGGTTTCGCATGTAAAAAATAAATATTTTTAAATAAAATGAAAATAATTAAATTTTATGCTTGACCTGCGATTCGTTTTTGTTCTATCATGATTGTATAGACAAGGAAGGAAACTTCAAAAAGCCCAGAAAACCGCCTAAAAGCCGGAATTCTGTAAAAAAACAAAACGACAAAGGAAAATTGAAATCGATTTTTGTAAATACATCGTGTAAATACAAAATTGAATCAATTTTACTTGCAACATCAGGAGGGACACGCGCATGTCAAAGAAAAACATAAAAGATATCATGATTGCCCTGAACAATGTCTTGACGACAACTGTTTGGGTAAATAACGATCGCCAGATTATATCGCTGGCTGATGAATTGCACATTGGGAAAAACAATTCCCCACGTTCAATCGAAGATTTATCACGTCCATCATTGGTTGGTGCATATGTTTCATTGCAAATTCGCACTGACAATTTTGACGTTGCCGCTGAAAGTCTGGAAACCAAAGATTTGGCATTACGCGTAAAATCGATGGTTTTTGCCGAAGCGAAAAAATTACTTGATGCGGGTGATGTTGCCGGCGAGTCCGGTGTTGCACGCGCCGCATAAAACCCCATACCGCGCGTGTAGCGTTGGTTTTCTGGGGGCAAATCAGTTTTCCGTTTACGGAAAGGAAGGGAGCGCCGCCGACAAGTAATTGTCGGCGGTTCAATTTTTTACCAAATTTTAACGCGTTTATCCGGCGCAATGTACATTTTGTCGGTATCGGTAATGTGGTATGCATCATACCATGCGTCAATCTGGGGCAAAATGCCGTTCACACGGTTGCGCCCCAGGGAGTGTTCATCAACCTTGGTCAAACGTAATTTTTCATCGTCACGGATATTGCCCGCCCATGCGCCCGCGTACGCGATAAAGAAGCGCATGTCGGGGGTTAAATCAAATGCGGTATTTGATGGCGTGCCAAAGTTTTTATATGCCGTATATGCAACGGTCACCCCACCATAGTCCGCCAAGTTTTCGCCCAATGTAAATTCGCCATTTGCATGAATTCCGGGGGCAATTTCAATTTTGTTAAAGAAGTCGCGTAAAACATTGCTGCGTTTGACAAAGTTTTCGGCATCATTCGGTGCCCACCAATCGCGCAGGTTGCCGGTTGCGTCAAACTGGCGTCCGGAATCATCGAATCCGTGTGTCATTTCGTGCCCAATAACCGAACCAATCGCACCATAGTTAAATGCATCGTCCGCCGCCATGTCAAAGAACGGATATTGCAATATGCCCGCCGGAAAACATATTTCGTTTGTCGATGGGTCGTAATATGCGTTCACTTCGTGTGCGTTCATGTACCACAATGTTGGGTCTTTTTCACGACCGATTTTGTCCAGCCAAAACGCATCTTCGAATTTCGACACGTTTACCATGTTTTCCCACAGTGTCGTGTTTTTGTCAATGTGCAATTTCGAATAATCACGCCATTTTTCAGGGTACCCGATTTTTGCACGGAAAGTTCCCAGTTTTTCCATTGCGCGCTTTTTCGTGTCCGCCCCCATCCATTCCAAATTTTCAATACGCATGCCCAATGCGCGTTGCAGGTTTTTAACCAATTTTTCCATACGCGATTTCGCCGCTGATGAAAAATATTTCTTTACATACAGGTGACCGATTTCTTCGCCAAGTGTGTCGTCCAGCATTGCAACCGCGCGTTTCCAACGTGGTTTCTGTTCCAATTGACCCGCCAAAAAGCGATTATAAAAATCAAATGTGATGTCATATGTTGTGTCGTCCAGTAATGAATCTGCGGCGCAGACAATGCGATATTTCAAGTATGCCTTTATCAAATCAAAATCAGTGTCGTGCATAATTGCGATGGATTCACGGATTGCTTCTGGTTGGTTTATGTTGATGTCTGTTGCCGCCGCCGCACCGCGTGCCGCCAAGTATGCATCCCAATCAAAACCCGAAAAGTTTTCACGCACTGCGTCCAATGTCATTTTGTGATAGTTCGCATGTGGGTCGCGTAATTTTTCCTTTGGATAAAATGATTTCGCCATGCGTTCTTCGAACTTATAAAGCTTTTCTGCATCAACAGGTATGCCAAAGTTTTTCATTTGTTTGGCAATGAATTTTTTGTATTCAGCGCGTGCCTTGATTGATTTTTCATCGGTATCGAAATAATAATCACGTGCCAGACCAATGCCACCTTGGCCGATGTTATAGATATAGTGTGTGCTGTCCATTTCGTCCAATGCAACACCATCACCCCAAAATGCCGATGAATAGGCGTGCATTTTGCCCAGATATGCCGGTAATTCGGTCGCCGATTTTAATGCGTCTATTTCGGCAATGTATGGCGCAACGGGTGATGTTTTGTCGGCGTTTAATTTGTCGGCATTCATTGCAATGCGGTACAGTGTGCCAATTTTCCCGGTGTCGTTTTCAGCAATTTCGCGTACGCGTTCCAGGTTTGTATTGCGTAAAACATCAAACGCGCCATAACGTGTATAATCATCTGGAATTGGATTTTTGATTGCCCAACCACGTGTCGCATAATCGTAAAAGTCGTCACCCGGGCGAACGGTTAAATCCATGTTTTCAATTTTTATCCCAGCATCCATATTTTTCCCCCTTGTTATATATACTGCGAAAATTGTTGTTGCAACAACGGCGACAATTCCCAAAATATTAAGAGTCTTGTGTTCCATATGTGTTCCTATTTAATCAAATTCGTAACCAAGTCGTCCAGAACAATAATTCCGCGTTCGGTTGCGCGCATGCGGTCGCCAATAATTGTGACCATGTCTGGATGCGTTGCGATGTATTCCATATCTAGCACATTTTTTATATCGTTTGCAAGTAATACACCGCGCATTGTTCGCATGCCGGTAATTACTTTTTCAATTGCGCGCGCCATAGATGACATTTGTTCGAATTTTTCGCCATCACCCAATTGTTCATACCATGTGCCATCAAGAAAAACACGACCCGCCGCGCCATGCCCAATACCAATGTATGCCGCACCATCCCACACATTTTGATTATGGCGACATTCAAAGCCAGCGCGGGCATAATTTGAAACCTCGTACCGGGGTAAATTCAATGTATCGCTGATTGCGGTGTACATATCTGCCATTTCATCATTTGTTGGCATGTCCAGATTCATTTTACCGAATGGGGTGTTTGCTTCAATTGTCAATTCATACATTGAACAATGCGTCAACCCGATTTTATTTATATTGCGACATAATTCTGTCACTGTTTTTGCATTATGGTGTGGCAGACCATAAATAAAGTCCGCAGAAACACGAATGTCGCGTGACATTGCAACATCAATTAAACGCATTGCGTCACGCACGGTATGTCTGCGTCCCAAAAATGCTAATTCGTTATCATTCAATGATTGTACCCCGATTGACAGGCGATTTACCCCAGATGAAATAAATTCATCCAAACGCGCCTTGTCCAGTGTACCGGGGTTTGATTCAATTGTGATTTCGGCATCAGGCGCGATATCAAATGTGTTGTTTAATTTTTCCATGATATGCGCAAAACAACGTGTCGGCATCAGTGATGGTGTGCCACCACCAAAAAACACGGTTGGAACGGAAACTTTGCCTAATTTTTTGCCCCAGAAATCGATTTCTGTCAAAATGCCGTTGGTATATGTGTCCCAATCGGGTGCGGCGCATGCACGGCTGAAAAATGCGCAATAATTGCATTTTGACATGCAAAATGGAACATGAATATAAATATTGTGGCATGTGTTCATCGTACGGGCATTGTACAGCGAATGTCTTTTCGTGCAAGTGATAAATGAAAACGCTTTTTAATAACCTTTTTTTGTGATATAATAAGTCATATTAGGGAAGGATGAAGACAGGGGAAATCGCATTTTTGGCGGCTTTTTTGGCACCTTTTGCGGCGTTTGCGGCAAATGAAGGGGTGCCGTCATACTATCAAACACAGCGCGCGCCAACCGCAAACCAGGCGGCGTATGGGCAATATGTGAATATGGGGTATTCCCAATATGTCGGGCAATCTGGACAAAAGCAGGTTGTTGCCACAAATACATATACATACCAGGTTCCGCGTGCAAATGTCCCAACAATCGCAGAATCACAATCATCATATTCGGGATATGCAACAAATGGTACAATGACCGCAAATGGCGTATCGGTGCCGGCGGAAAGCGAACCTGCAACAACGGTGCATGCCGGATATTCGCGCAGATTTGCCGATTTTCAATTCAAGACGGGTGTGAATTCTGTTCTGGAATGGGACGATATGGTTTTCAACGAAATCAATGTCGGTGCACAACATAATTTTAGTCTGCGTGGTTTCGATTTGTTTGCATATGCAGATTATACATATGGCGACATGGCATCGGCGGGGTTGTCGATGGACTATGACTTGGAACCATATGATTGGGCGGATGAAAGATATGGTATTTTCACAATTTCAATGGGTGACCAAACGGGGCGCACTAATCACTTGCGCGTGGGGTTTGGTGCACATCATATTTGGGATTTGTGGGGTTGGAAAATATCACCATCGATTGGTTACGAAGTATTCAAACATAACCTGAAAATGTCGAACCATTTGTATCCAAACCCGGGTATTTATTTGCCGTTGATGGCGACCAGTGGTGATTATGTTTATGGTGACGAAGAGGGAAACTATTTCACATTGCCGACCGATGTTGAACCCCAGGCCGATTGGTACCAGGTTTGTATGTCGCCCGAAGATATTAAATTGGTAAATTCATCGACACCGTATGCATCGCTGGGGACATCGTTTACGACCGTAGATTATACAACATCGTTGCAAGATAAACCGTGGGGTGTATACAGCGGCGAATGTGTAATTATTGGTGGTGATGGCCCAATTTTGATTGATGGCACAACGCATATTTATAATACGACATGGTCGGGATTCTATGTCGGCTTGGAAATTGAAAAACAGATGACATTGGCGGATAAATTGCGTTTCTATGTGCAATTTGGTTTGCCGAAATATTCATCCGAAGGCATTTGGCCAAACCGTGATGATTGGCAACAAAAACCCAGTTTCTTGGACGAAGGTGACAATGGCGCATATTCATACATGGCAGAAATGGAATATAATTTGAAATTGTCAAATCGTTTGCAGTTGGCGTTAAAGGTTGATACGAACTATTTCCATGTTGGTAAAATTGGTGGCGAATTATATGTTGCATCATATGGACAATATTTGCTGGACGAAAACGGGCAATATGTCTTAGACAATAACGGCAACCCAATTTATGAAACGGTTGCAGCCCACACCGAAAAAATCACAGAATCATTGAAAGAAGCGACCTGGCAATCGTTTGGTATTCATCTGGGTGTTAAATACGCATTCTAATTTGGGGGATTGACATTGCATTTAAATGGTGCATTTCGCATGGTGTGTGCGCTGGCATTTATGGTGCCGGCGGTTGTGCGTGCGGAAAGTGGGACATTTGATATGGCGCGCTGGGAATCGATTTTGAATGGGGTGCGCGCACGTGCCGCGGCGGAAAATGTTTCACAAAATGTGATTGATGACACATTGCAAATGCCAGTCTTTATCCCCGCAATTGTTAAAAGCGATAAAAATCAATCAGAATTCAAATTAACACTGTCCCAATACTTGGATCGCACCGTCACCGATTCCCGCGTTGCAACCGGCAAAAAAATGCGCGCACGGTACCCGACAATGCTGTCGCGTGTGGAAAATGCATATGGTGTGCCGCCACACGTGATTTTGGCGTTTTGGGGCATGGAATCGAACTATGGCGCGGTAAAGTCGCGGCATAAATTGACCAATGCTTTTTTAACACTGATGTATGACGGTCGGCGTGAAACATTTTTCACAAACCAATTGATTGCGCTGATGAAAATTGCAGACCAAAATCGCCTGGACATAAACAATATTCGCGGTTCGTGGGCAGGCGCGATGGGGCATTTTCAGTTTATTCCAACGACACTGGCGCAATATGGGGTTGACGGCAATGGCGATAACAGCATTGATATAATCGGCAGTGTTGGTGATGCGATGTTCAGTGCGGGAAATTATTTATCTAAATTGGGTTGGAACCCGAACGAACGCATTGCGCGGCGGGTTGTGTTGCCGGCGAATTTTGATACGGCACTGTTGCGGGGCGATGTGAAAAAGTCGTTGGCTGAATGGGCGGCGATGGGGGTACTAAACCCAGATGGTTCACCGATTCCAACAAACGATATGGTTGCGGGTCTGGTCGCGGATGTGGCGGAAATTGACGCGGCGCGTGACGCCGCCCAGGCAAATATAATTGCCGATGCCGTATCGCCCGATACCGATGTTGCGCCAATGCCGGTAATAACGGCGTATTTAACATATCCAAATTTCTATCGCATAAAGAAGTGGAACAATTCTAATTGGTATGCAATTGCAATCGCCGAATTGGCAGACCGGTTAAAATAAAAACCGTCATCACGACGGTTTTTTTATTTCTTGGTCAATCTTTCGCGCAGAACCTTTAAATAATCCTTGTATTCGTCTTTTTGATTTGTACGGCCAAAATTATGGCTGTGAATACGTCTGTCACATGTCACAAAATCTGCGTTAGTAATGTGCAGACCGGTTTTTGACATACGATTTGTCATATCAATCACATCGCCGGTGATAATATCTTCGCGAAAGAGCCCGATTTTATCAAAAACTTCTTTTTTGAACAAAGTTGACCCGGTCAATATTCCACGAAACGGTTTTGGTTTACAGTATTTTGCTTCATCGGGCGTATCAGGCGAACAAAAATCGTGCAATTGCGCCATAATGATATAATTGTCGGGTGATTTTTGCATTTCATCATACAGACGGCGCAACGCGCCCGGAACCAGTTTATCGTCTTGGTCAATGGTCAGCCAATAATTTCCGCGTGATTCGCGAATACCGATATTTTTGCCGGCAACCTGGCCGCGATGAACATCGTTAACCAAAACGCGCGCGCCCATTTTGCGTGCGATTTCCGCAGTTTTATCGGTGGAAATGTCGTCAATAACGATGATTTCGTGTGGAAAGTCCTGGGCATCAATACTGGCGATGCATTCCGCGATATACTTTTCGCCATTATAAGACGGAATAACAACAGAAATTAAATCTGGCATAACGTGTCCTTTGTTAATCTTATATGTATCATTGTTGTTTAGCATATTTTTTTCGTTCGTACAAGGTATAAATAGTCTTTACACAGTGTGTAATAAATGCCAAAATTACCACAGATAATCGTCTTCAAACGGGGTTATTATGGAAAAAGATTTACAAAGCATAAGAGAGATGATTTGTGCCAGGCGTGGCGGTCACCTTTCCAGTTCGCTGGGCTGTGTTGAAATTTTATATGCACTTTACACGACAATCAATATAACTAAAGAAAATAAAACAGACCTTGAAAATCGCGATATGGTCGTTTTATCCAAAGAACACTGTCGTGTGGGGCAGGTTTGCACATTAGCGCATTTGGGGTTGATTGATAAAAAACTGCTTGATACATATTTGCATGATGGGGGCACATTGGGACATGATATTTATAATTTTGTTGCTGATGAAACGGCGGCAGCGATTGATTATGGCTCTGGCTCCCTGGGGCATGGTGTCGGGGTTGGTATCGGGTTAGCAATGGCAAACCCCAAAAGAAATGTTTATGTTATTGTTGGTGATGGTGAACTACAAGAAGGTGCTTTGTGGGAAGGGTTCCTTTTTATTATTCAGCATAATATAAAAAATATAACCATTATTTGTGACAGAAATTATATGCAAATTGATAATTATACAAAAAACATAGTTGATACATCGTCCAATATGGAAAATATAATGAATTCGGTGGGTTTTGATGTTTTGAAATGTGACGGACATGATGTTAAGGCAATACAAAAGGCATTAAAAGCAAAATGCAAGAAACCAAAGTTTATCATAGCCGATACTGTAAAGGGTAAAGGAATGGAATTTTTGTTGGGCGAACTTGGGTTTGCAAAATTTCATCATTCTGTACTTGGACAAGAATATATCACAAGAATTTTGGAGAATATGCATGGTAAAAAATAATTTTAATGTTTTATGTGAATACTTGAAAAACATCCTTGTGAACGATGAAAAGACATACTTATTTATCGCGGATGGATTGGAATCATATGTTTTACAAGATTTCAAAAAAATTTGTCCCAAGCATGTATTGCCCAGAATTATAAATGTTGGTATTTCTGAACAAAACGCAATGTCCATGGCGGCTGGTCTTGCGCTGGGTGGTAAAATTCCATATGTTGTAATGTTTGCGCCGTTTATGACAATGCGTGCAGCAGAACAAATTAAACTTGATATTTGTTATGCAAATGCCAATGTAAAATTAATTGGAACAAATGCCGGATTTTATGGCACATCGCTTGGTGGCTATTCACATTGTGCCTTGGAAGATATTGCGACATTTAATGCAATGCCGAATATTCAAATATTCAGCCCATCACCAAATCAAAATGAATTTGAAACAATATTGAAAAATGTGCACAAACACAATGGTCCTGTTTATATAAGGTTAAATGCCGCCGAAGCGGAATTTGATGGTGCGAAATATGATGTCGAATATCAAAAAATTGCCCAGGTAATTCATGGTACCGATACGGCGATAATCGCGACCGGTTATTCGGTGGAAATGGCAAAATTATATGCATCAAAAATGTCAAAAGAACCATCTGTGTATTCGGTGCACTGTTTGAAACCGTTTGATGAAGATGGGTTATTAAAAATTATAAAACGTCATAAATTAATATATACAATTGAAGAACATGCCGCCGGGGGATTGGCCAGTATTGTATCAATGATAATTGCAAAACATGGTTTGAAAGTTAAATTTGTTCCAATATATTCGAATACGAATAACTATAATTGTGTCGTTGAAAGTCGCGATACGATTTACAATCGTTTCTTATTAGATGTTAAATCGTTTGCAAAAAACTATATTAATTTAGTCATTGACAAAAAAATATTGTTTTTCGCCAGACAAGGTTGCGTTGACAGTAAAAACAGAATTATGATAATTTACAAAATTTGCAACGTGCCGGTATTAAGAAAACAACGCAGAGAACAATTAAAAATGTGGCGTCCGAAAAACCACTATTTTATATTTGGGCTAAGAATAATTTGATAAATGCCGGAATATTATGCCGGCATTTTAATTTTTTCATTTGCACATTTGTCCGTTTTTTCAATAAACGCCAATTGTTTTAACAATGTTGGTAATGGAATACGATGTTTGTTTGATAAAAAGAACAGGTTCTTTTTGCTGTGCCATGATGCGCCCATCCAGTGTACAGAATAAGTGTCTGGGGTGATACAATCGTGTTTAAATTCTACATCAAAATGGAACGGATTAAAATATTGTGGCGGATAAATAGTAATATCATCGTTTTGAACGATTTTTTCTAATGATGGTTCCAGACCGTACATTTCTGTTAATTGTTTTTTAAAAATCTTGGTAATAATAAAATCCGGACTTTTCCAAATTTCATCTGCATAAAAATCAAGCATAGCTTTTAAAATTGGATGACCAGATTCAGCCCCAAATACCGCCATTTCTGGAATATTATTAAGACAATTACCAATGAACATTTTATGATTTAATAGTGGGGTGAAATCTTTATATACGGTCACATCAGTATCAAGATATACACCACCATGGTCATATACTGCCTTGACCCGCATATAGTCAGCGACATAAGCCCACATTTTCAAATCATATACAGCTTTAAACCATTTGTTGTTGGCGTATTCATAATCAAAATCGAACCATTCTTTTGATTTTTCGTTTAATTCGATGATTTCAAAATCTGGCAATTTGTCACGCCAGTTTTCAATACAAATGTTGGCAATCTTTGATTTTGCTTCGCCATATCCCCAGACATAAAATATTCGTTTCGGTATCATTTGTTGCCAACTCCATATAACGTGTTTATTATGGTATTAGATATAATCTTATATGTTTTGTCCCACGAAAAGTTTTTAGCTTGTTCAATTCCCTTTTTAATCAAATCGTTACGTTTGTCTTCATCAAAATAAAGGGTTTTAAAAGCATTTAATACCTGTTCTTCATCATTTTCATCTACCAGTAATGCTGCATCACCAACGACCTCTGGCAAAGAGCTATTATTTGCACAAATGACCGGGGTTCCAGACATCATGGCTTCCAGTGGTGGCATGCCAAAACCTTCGTATAATGATAAAAATGTAAAGAAAAGTGAGTGGCTGTATAAAATATTTACATCTTCGTTATCGACATATCCAAGTGGAATAATATATTGTGCATATTTTTCATATCTGTCCCCAAGATACCGTTTCAGACCATCTACTAATTTTTCTTTGCCGTTACCACCCAGCAAGAAATACAAATCAGTTACATTATTCTGTTCGATAAAATCGATAAAGTACTTTACACTGCCGACAAGGTTTTTACGTTTGTCATCAACCGCACCCATATAAAATGTGTATTTAGCATCAGCAGACAGACCTGTTTCGTATTTATCAAAAACCTTTTGTAGTTGTGCCGGGGCGTTCAATGGCTTGAATTCTTGTGCAGAAGAATTCGGGGCGACAGAGATATAGTTGTCGGACATGTTATCAAAGTATTCTAAGAAATCTCTTTTGCTACTTTCCGATACAGCAAAGTAATGTGTATATGGGGGTAAATCATGATAAAAATCATAAAACACCTTTGTGAAATCGTGTGGAAACCACCCGTTGTCAAACATGGGCATTGCATCATGTAGTATATAACAATGCATTAATGATGGATAAAAGAATTTCCAGTTATGTGCGGGATTAAAATATACATCATATTCCTGCGGATTAAAATTTTTATTAGGAATCAACCTGTTATTTGCGCCTTGACCAAGGGCAAAATGGGTACAAATAGATTTTAAGTTTTTTAAATCAGGATCGTTCTTATACCAATCCATACCTGCGCAAGATGTGGAATATAATAATGTCACATCAAATCTATCATCTTTTAAGAATTGTTTAAGCAAGCAAAGGCTAACATAATAAATTCCACGTTTTGCGCTTTTATTGGTTTGTGCCAAACGCAGAACTGTACCATCATATAATAATTTAATTTTACTCCCCAAAGATAATAAATGTAATTTGTTCATTAGCATCATTAGGGTCATTTCCGAATTAGAACCACGAACAGTCTTGTTTGTTATAGTCGAATAGACGTCTTCTAATAAACGTACAATAAAAAAACGTTTGTGTTCTGCTGGTATTTGGTATTGTTGTGGCAATTCACAAACGGTGTTTATGTACTTTATATAGTCGGATACTTTTTTATCTGTCCAATATTCCGAATTTAAACTATCGTCCCTGCGCATGTAATAATATTGTGCATCATCTATAATTTCTATTTTGTTTGTGCAAAAAACAGCATGAATTAGAAAACAAGGATCTTCACCAACCGATAAACCGATCGGAAAAGAAATATTGTGTTTTTGAATCATGGATTTATTAAAAATGGCAGTAGTGTATTGTCCTAAAAATTGGTATTTATTGGTGCGGATTTTTTCATTAAAACGATCTATTTTTTCTGTGCCATTTGGATAACATATCTTTAGGTCTGCTCCTTTTACAATATCTGCGCCGGTTTCGGTGGCTTTGGTGTACAGTTTTTCGTAAAAATCGGGGTCGATGAAATCATCACTGTCGACAAAGCCGATGTATTCCCCAGCCGCCGCATCAATGCCCGTATTGCGTGCCGCCGCCGCACCACGATTTTGTTCAAAATCTATGATTTTTATGCGGGTATCGCGCGCGGCATATTCCCGCAAAATGTCCAGTGACCCATCGGTCGAACAATCGTTCACGCATATTATTTCAATGTCGCGCAATGTCTGGGCAGTCAAACTGTCCAGACATTTGCGAATATATTTTTCGGTATTGTATACCGGAACGATGACCGATACGGCTGGCATTATTTTTCCATTTTCTTTTCGCGTTCGCGGGTTTCTTCCTTGGAATAACCAATTGATTCTTTTTCCGGGGTCCAACCGGTGTCTTCTTTGACTTCGTGAATTGGGTCCGCCAACAGCATTTCTTGGGCATCGTTATATTCATTCACCGTCATTTCAAACGCGTCTGCGGTTGCAGCGGATTCGTCGATGTTTGCCGCATTACCATTGTCGGTGCCATCAACGATAATTTCTTTTTCTTTTAATGCATCAACAAAAGCGCCCAGGCGTGATTCAATGTCTGCTGGTGCGCCGGAAATGTTTTTCAATGCGGATGCGATGTTTTCAACGCTAACACCGTCGATAATGTTTTGAAAAACAGATGTGCCAAAACCGTTCATACCATAGTAAATGCCGGTTTCACTGTTGATAACAATGGCGACATCGTCAGTGATGTCTGCAAACATTTTTGATTCGTTTAATGCATATGCTGTCATATTTTTTCCTTTTATTTTGTTGTGATTAAATTGATTGTCTTGTCGGGGGCATATTCCATAACCGCCAGGTGATATTCACATTCCACCGCAAAGTCATTGCTGATTTCCGTATTCGTCGGCATGTCAACGCCATCGATAATAAACCCATGTTCGCGAATAACGCGAACAAATGTGTCAAATTCCGCGCGCAGATTTGGGTTTTTCGCCGCAAATGGTTCAATAGCCGCCCAGATTTCATTTTCAGGTACACCGCGCAGCATGTTTTCATAGACATTGGTCGCGAATTTATTCATGTGGTACAATGTATATGTTTCCGTATCCAGAATGTTCGCCAGGTCAAATGTTATATCAACCATTATACGATTCGTTGGAATCCCATGACGCGAATTAAAGTCGAATTTACTTAAAAAATCACGCAGGTATTCGGTGTTGCGCGCAATGTCGCGACACAGGTTCAATTTATAAAAATCTAAATCCCGAACCATGTTGAACATTGTGCGAATTACATCATGATTGTTCCAATCGCGCATTTGCATAACGGTTGATTGTATTAATTGCACAATCGCGCGACCCTTTTCCATGGGGGTACAGAATTTGATGCTGGGGTCTTTATCCTTTACAATTTCTGGGAACATACACATGCGAATCGGGTATGCGGTTCGAAACTGGTCATGATATGGCGCAATGTTAATAACATATTTATCTTTGCGTGCATTGTTCGAAACAAATTTACCGCGCAAATCGTCATACAGTTCGCCATACATTGTCGGGCTTAATGTAATAATTGAATAAATTGGGTATGACAGCAATTCGCCGTCATGGTTTTCCAAAATTTGATAGTCGTCCGACACATATTCAAAGCCATGCATCATTGCGTGTACGGTCAATGTTGATTTCCCGCGTTGACCCCGGGCGCAGAATAAAACACCATTGTTGTTATATCCAATAATTGCACCGTGCGCAATGTTTACAGACGGACTTTGAATCAAAACATTTATTTGCTGGACAAAAATATGCCCCAGTTTGATAAATTCTTCGACATCAAAGTTTTTAATTCCCAAATAGCATGTTTTGTTTGCGGTATCGTATGCCTCGATAACGCCGGCGTCGTCATTAAAAGTAATTACCGGGTTTATCGCAGAAAAATCATGATGCATAAGTTCCAAATTCCGCAATGTACGCTGGCGCGACATGACCATTTCCAGATGCATACGCGCACGCTGGGGCGCAGAAAACTTGTCTGTGATTTGTTTTATCGTGCCAATAATGTCTGGGGCATCCCACACAACCAATGTCGAATCATAGTGGTCCATGTCGTCGCGCAATGTGTATGTTAACTGTCGCGCCATCAATTGAACAATTTTTGGTGTATGACACAATACACGTATAACCGATACACCCAAATCAATATATTTTGTGCATGCAATTGGGGCGCGTTCCGCCATGGATTTAATATCCATCAATTTTTGTTGTAAATCATCATTAGTTTGTAATTCGATTTGCATTATTTATCCTTACGTTTATTGGCGTTTTTTAACCACATGTTAATCAAAGGCTGGTGTTCCAGTATAAAGAATCGAAATTGTTTGGTTAATTTGATGTCCAAATATTCTAAAAACTGTTTGAAACTATGAACATTTCGTAATTTTGTTTCTCCACTTTTTTCGCGAATTTCGCGCACATATTTCGTATAGAAAATATCGCGATTAAAGAATTGCGTTGCGTAATGATTCATCTTTTTGTCGTGCGCCACAAAGTCGGGCAAAATTCCGGGAACCAGGCGGTTCGCAAATTCAATCGCAATCAGCATCTGGGGGTATGCATTGGTTGTGCGAATGTTATTTATAATGATGTTCCAATCAAAATCAGGGGTGCAGTGTTCCAGATATTCAAAATCAAACAATGTGAATAAAATGCCTTGGATGCTGGTGTTATTACGAATATTTTTCACCAGATTTACCATGCTGATAAATAAAATGTCTTCGACACAGGGCAAATATGTTTTTGTACCAAAGATATTTGTTAACCGCGCGCGTTTTTTAAATTCGCGAACCAATTTCCCCCGATTGTATTTTGATTCAATTTCAATAAAGCGATGAATGTCTAAAACGCCCGCCTTGGAACCTGGGGTATGCAGGTCAATAGAATGCTTGTTATCTTCGTATTCATAACCCATATCGGTGATAATCTTTTTCGCCTTTTGAAAATCGGCATCACCAAAAATTAATATATCAATATCACCCATGTGTCGTGGCAATTCTGGACGCAGATGCTTCATTGCGCCGCCCTTCATAATCATGGGAATAATGTTATTTTTGTTTAATTCATGAACAATCTTGGTGTAATGCGAAACAAGCGACAGATTTTCAAACCTATGAAAATTTAGAACCCCTTTTAATCTGGGACCTGTGTATTCATTAAATGTTAAATCTGGGTGGTGTTTCATAACATATGCCAACAGTAATGCCTTGGCACCACCTTCGGCTTCGATATCCCAAGTGGACAAAAAATCATCCAATTGTTTTTGGGTTATGTTTTCACAAAATGCCAGATTCAATAAATCTTGGTCGTTTTTTGAAACCAGATGGTCATAGTAATAGTCGACAGATGTTTTAATCGCATCAACAGCGGTAAAATTAGCGTTATCAAGCGCATGTTGATACGCATTGACGAACAATTTATTATCAATACCCATTATTTTTCTTCCTATTAAGTTTGAAGTTACTAGAAAGTATGTCGGTGATGTTAACAAATGTTTTATAGATAGTCAACCGCATTTGTTTTTATTGACTTTACGCAAAAAATAAAAACAATTGAAAGTTGGGGCAGATTTTGCTAGGCTGTTCTATTAGGAATATGAACATAAGGATTTTCTATGGCTATCAAGGTTCGTGATTACGAAGTCCGTTTAACCAGAAATAAAGAAGAACGCCGCCAAGTGCGCGCGTTGCGCTATGCCGTTTTCTGCGAAGAAGAGGGGGCATTTGCCACCGAAGAACAGAAAAACCTGCGCGAAGAATATGATTCTTATGACCGGTTTGCCGAATATATGGCGGTGTTTCATAATGGTGTTGTTGTTGGGTGCTATCGCATAATTGATCGTGCCGCCGCCGAAAAAATGGGGTCTTTTTACACCGAATTGGAATACAATATTTCAAAAATTAAAAAGGTTCGTGGCAATATCGCCGAAATGTCGCGTGCGTGCGTTGATGCGAATTATCGTGATAATGCGCTGGTGATGCGCTTGCTGTGGGCGGGGCTGGCAGAATATGTCATGCGCCGCAAGGTTCGCGTTTTATTCGGTGTGGCGTCATGGGTTGGACAAAAACCGGGGCTGTCGGCACATGCGATTTCATATTTATATTATAATCATTTGGCACCGGCACGTTTGCGTGCAACGGTTTTGGCTGAACGCTTTCATGAATCGCTAAATCCGGCGTTGTCGCGTATGAACATTATGCCGAAAATATTCGTTGACGAAGAAGAAGCACAGCGTCAAATGCCGCCATTGATTAAGGGCTATTTGCGTATTGGTGCCGATTTCGGTAATGGCGTTTTTATTGACAAGGGATTTAACACGTACGATGTGTTCGTAACATTACAGACCAAGAATATCAGTGCAACATATCAAAAACATTTCTTGGGACGTGAAAACGCGTTGGATGATTTGTCGGTCGATATTGACGAAGGTGCGGTAAAAACGATTGGTAAAATCGTTCTGTTTCCGGTGCGCGGACCGCTAAAGGTTTTGGGGTCATTCGTGAAATTCATGTTGCGCGAAGATGCCGCCGATGCAGAATATGTCGAAGACACCGTCAAAGAAAACGATGGGACACAAGAATAAAATGGCAATCAAAGAACCAAACATTTTTAAAAAAGCAATTGCATGTATTCGTATGGTTTTGTTCTGGACGGGCATTTTTATCCAGGTGCCGATTATATTTTTATTGCCAACGGGGCCAAAATCTGTGGCATATATGCGGGTGTATATGTGGTGGCTTAAGGTGACAACAGGGCTGCGTGTGCGGGTGCACGGGAATTTGACCGATGCGCGACCATTGTTGGTTGTATCAAACCACATATCATTTTTTGAAATCGCAATGTTGTCATATGCATTCGGGGGCAGTTTTGTCGGCAAGAACGAGGTTTCACATTGGCCGGTCGTTGGCCCAATTGCGAAAAAATTTGGTGTGGTCTTTATTGACCGCAATCCTGCGACTGCGGCACAGGCACTTGCCAAGGTAAATCAGCAATTATCTAAATTGACATATCCGCTGTTCATCTTTGCCGAAGGTACCACGACCAACGGCGCATATGTAAAACCGTTTAAAAGTGCGATGTTTAACATTGTTGAAAATTCAAATATCGCGGTGCAACCGGTCGTTGTGAACTATCGCACACGTCGGGGCGATGTAATCAGCGATACTGACATTGCAAACCACTATGCGTATTTTTCCAATGCAAAAATGGATATGGGGCCATTGGCGGTGCGCGAACGTCCGGCGTTTTGGCAACTGTTTCATGTGATGGCATTGGGCGGATTCATGATTGAAATAACCGTTTTGCCCGCGCCCGATATAACGGGTATGGACAGAAAACAAATCGCAGAAACATTGCATGAAATGGTTTCTGCAAAATACATGGAAATAAAAGATAAACCAGCAACCAAGTAAAGAGTAGTAAGATGAAAACAGCAATTACACCAACCCGTGCCGAAGATTTTAGTGGGTGGTATCAAAATTTAATCGTTGCCGCTGATTTGGCAGAAAATGCACCTGTGCGCGGATGCATGACAATCAAGCCATATGGTTGGGCGATATGGGAACTGATGCGCGATGAAATGGACAAACGGATTAAGGCGCATGGGGTTCAAAATGCAAACTTTCCGTTGCTGATTCCAATTGATTATTTTAATCGCGAAGCGGAACATGTTGCGGGCTTTGCCAAAGAGGCGGCGGTTGTGACACACTATCGCTTGAAAATGATTGATGGTAAATTGCAACCAGACCCCGAAGCAAAACTGACCGAACCATATGTGATTCGCCCAACATCTGAAACCATCATCGGCGAAGCAATGTCGCGCTGGGTTAAATCGTATCGTGATTTGCCAATGAAATTAAATCAGTGGGTAAATGTTATGCGCTGGGAAATGCGCCCACGTATGTTTTTGCGTACGTCGGAATTTAATTGGCAAGAAGGGCATAATGTTTTTGCCACACATGACGAAGCAAACGCTGATGCGCGCGCAATGCATAAAATGTATCGCGATTTTATGGAAAATGTTTTGGCAATACCGGTTATAATGGGTGAAAAAACCGCCGAAGAAAGATTTGCCGGTGCCGATCATACATATACAACCGAACAAATCATGCAAGACGGCAAGGCCTTACAGGCGGGAACATCGCATGATTTAGGTCAACACTTTGCAAAATCGTTTGGTATTCAATTCTTGGGTACCGATGGAAAATTACAACATGCGTGGACAACCAGCTGGGGAACATCAACGCGTATGATGGGCGGTTTGTTCATGGTACACAGCGATGATGACGGTTTGGTTTTGCCGCCCGCTGTTGCACCGTATCAGGTTGTGATTATTCCAATCACGCGTGATGAAACAACGGATGCGTTGAACGCGTATTCACACGATTTGGCGGAAAAATTACATGCGGTTGGTGTTCGCGTGTTGGTAGATGATACCGATATGCGTGCGCCCGACAAAATGTGGAAATGGATTAAACGTGGCGTTCCATTACGTGTTGAAGTGGGCAGCCGCGAAATGGAAACCAACACAATTACGGTCACCCGTCGTGATATTGGCAAAGAATCCAAGAAAACAATTCCGGCGGCAGAATTGGTCGCAAATGTGAACGATATGTTGCGTCAAATTCAATATGATATGTTGGCGGCGGCGCAAAAGCGCAATGCAACAATGATTCATAATGTTGCCGATTTGGCAGAATTAGATGCGGCATTGGAATCGGGCAAAATTGGGTTCTTTCGTATCAAATATGATTTGACCACAAATGCAAAATTTGATGCGATGATGGAAAAGTACAAGATATCGCGTCGGTGTCTGGATGACAACGACCCCAGTTTTGTATTCGTTGCAAAATCATATTAAAAAACGGGGCGATGCCCCGTTTTTTATCGTGTGCGTAACATTCGCACATCATCAAATTCGGGATATCGAATAAACATATTTCGTGCAATTGGGCAAATGGGTAAAACATTGCGATGCTGTTGCCGCGCAAGTTCACATACATGTCGCACCAGATTTAATTCAACATCGCTGTCGCGATATGCATCGTCAACTTCGGTATGGTCAATAATAACTGTGTTTGGACCAGTGCGAACAAAAGTTATTTTGCCAATCGTTTGCCCGTCACAGTATGCATAAAAACCGTTGCCATGTGAAAATGGAATATATGTTATATCGTGCATGTTTTCCCCCGCGTATGTGTGGCATCATAGCATTCGTTTTTGCCAAGATAAATATGATTCAATGCCAAACAAAACGGGGCGATTGCCCCGTTTGATTATTTTCCAATTAAACCATAATTCTTGCGAATTATATTTTCACTGCGGCGCAGGCCGGCGGATTCAACCTTGTCCATTTTTGGGGTCAGTGTTTTTACCGCACCGCCCGCACCAACAACGCGTGGTAATGATATTGCAACACGTTTTGCACCCGTGCCGGAAACGGTGCTTACGGTCAAGATGCGATTTTCATCGTTTATGATGCTGCGCACTAAATCAGCAACCGCACCCGCAATGCCGTCCCATGTTGCGCCACGGCCGCGAATAATTTCATATGCGGCGGTATGCACACGGTGTTCAATTGTTGCGCGTGTGTTTTGGGTCAATGGTGTTTTTGTTTGACGGCAAAAATCTTCCAGACCAATTGCACCAATTGTTGCCGGTGTCCATGCGACAACCGAACTGTCGCCATGTTCGCCCAACACATACGCGTTCACCGACATTGGTGATACCCCCAGATTGCGCGATAAAATTACACGCAGACGCGCCGAATCCAGCATTGTTCCCGTTCCAATAACGCGTGCCGGCGGCAATTTCGATAACTTTTGCGCCAACATAACCATTACATCCAGCGGGTTTGTGACAATGACCAGTTTTACATTTTTTGCATCAACATTTTCCATAACGCGCGGAATAATATCAGTAATAACGGCGGCATTTTTCTGTAATAAATCCATACGGGTTTCACCGGGCTTTTGATTCGCACCCGCAGATATAATTACAATTTCGGCACCGCGAATTGCGCGATAGTTATTTGCCGCAGTAATTTTTACATCAAACGAAAACGCGGCGGCATGACCCAAATCTTCGGCGGCGGCGCGTGCGCGCACCGCATCGCGGTCGAACAAAACAATTTCGTGTGCCAGTCCCGTATTCTTTACCGCGGTCGCAACCGCAGACCCAACCGAACCAATTCCAATTATTGCAATCTTCATTTTTCCCCCCGTTGTTGTTTCTATTATATCACAATGATAAAAAAATGTGTATGTTTTATAAAAAGCACTTGCGACAAACAAAATATATTTTCTATAATCAATTTACCAAGAAAGGAGAAAACACACATGAAAACATTATCAACAATTTTCGCTGCGGCGGGTATTGCATTTGCGGGTGCGGCATCGGCGGCAAACATCACGGTTTATTATTCACCAACATGCCCACATTGTCATCACGCACGTGAATTTATTTCAAACAATTTGGTTTATGAATATCCAAAAATCACGGTCACCGAAATCAACGTTATGGATGGCGCAAATCTGCCAGCGTTCCAAGATGCATTGAAAAAATGTGAATATGACAACGGTGGCGTGCCGGTGTTGGTCGTTGGCGACAAATGTTTCCAGGGCTATGCGGACTTTATGCAACAAGAATTGCGTGATGCAGTCGAAGCAGATTTAAGCGATTCGGAAAAAGCAACCGCGGCGGAAAATAAAAAGGCAATGGAAGAAAACGCTGATGATTTTCGTTCGAAACATGCCGAACAAAAGGGAACAATTACCGAACACACCGCCAATGCATCAAGCGATGCAGCAAAAAAAAAATAACGGCGGTTCGTCTGTTTGGTTCTATGTTTTGCTGATTGCGTTGGTGGCTGGCTTGGGCTTTGTCTTGGTCGGCAACGGACACAAGAAAAAATAAGTTGTGAATTAAATTATGTTTGATTTAACAATACTTGATTACATATACATCGCCATTGTGTTGGCGTCAACGGTTTGGGCGACAATTCGTGGCGGTGTATATGAAACAATCGCAACACTATCATGGGTAATTGCGGCGGTGGCGGCGCGTTTTGCATCGCCAATGCTGGATGGCTGGCTGCAAGGTTGGTTCAAATTAAGTGAATCAACGGTTGGAACATTGGTCGCATCATATTTCATTGTGTTCTTTGTAATATTGATTCTGGTTGGGTTCTTTAACCAGAAACTGCGCGATTGGATTCAAGACAGCATTATGAATGTCACTGATCATACATTGGGGGTGATTTTTGGCATTGTGCGCGGTATTGTTGCAATGGGTATTATTTACTGGGTTGCATTATGGTATTATTCCGATGCACCACATTTGCCGCGTTGGTTGGCAAATGCGCGTACCCGCCCAATTATGCAGGTGACCGCGGTAAAATTAGACGAATGGTTTTTGCCGGGTGCAGAAAATAAATTGCTGGCGCGGGACCAGGCGGGCACGACCCAGGCAATGGAAATTTATAACAACCTGATAAATCCGGCGGTATCGAACAAGCAAAACGATAAATCGCCTAAGGCAAATGATACAAAACCCGATGCCAAACCGGCGGATAAACAACCGGCGGAAACCGGATATAAATCATCGGAACGCACGGCACTGGAAAACCAGTTGTTGCAAATTGAAAGCGCCGCCAAGGCCAAAGAAGCAATTGATGCCAAACGTGCCGCCGAAAATGCAGAATAGGTTTTATTTGTTCTTGTGATAATTACACCGCCATGTCCGGCGGTGCCGAGACACTGAAAAATTTTAAGCCCACACTTTTGGTGTGGGCTAACAATTTTTCGTGGTGCCAGTTGTCGGACTTGAACCAACGACCCTCTGATTACAAATCAGATGCTCTACCAACTGAGCTAAACTGGCAAGGCAACGCATATATTACATTGTTGTTTTGAAAATATCAAGTGTAAAAATTCATAAAATGCTTGCAAAATTAAAATAACCATTAAAAATATAGATTATGACAAAATTACCAGAATTATTGGCACCGGCGGGAACGCTGGACGCGTTCAAAACCGCTATTTTATATGGCGCAGATGCAATTTATGCCGGTTTGCCGGGGTTTTCCATGCGCGCGCGTGCAAAAATTACAACAGACCAGGTAAAAGCGGGTATCGATTTAGCGCATGCCGCGGGGAAACGGGTCTATTTGGCGTTTAACCTGTTTGCGCATGATGCGGAATATGCCAACATGCCGCGGGTCAGCGAAACAATTAAATACCTGAACCCGGATGCGCTGATTGTGTCCGACCCAGGGGTTGTGATGTGGGTGCGTGAAAATCACCCAGATATTCCAATTCATATTTCGACCCAGGCGAATATTTGTTCGGCGCAATCGGTGAAATTTTGGCAACGCGCGGGGGCAAGCCTGTGCGTGTTGGCGCGCGAAGTGTCGCATAACGAATTCAAAACAATTCGCGCGGCATGTCCAGATATTAAACTGGAAATATTTGTGCATGGCGCAATGTGCATGGCGTATTCGGGGCGGTGTTTGTTGTCGAACTTTATAACGGGGCGGCCGGCAAATCGCGGGGCGTGCGCGCAACTGTGCCGGTGGAAATATGATGTGATTTTGCGCGAAACGGAAACCGGTGTTGAAATGCCTTTGCAAGAAGACGAACATGGCGCATATATCATGAACAGCAAAGATTTATGCCTGATGCCGCGTTTGGCAGAAGTGTTGGAATCGCACCCAGATTCACTGAAAATCGAGGGGCGCAACCGCAGCGAATATTATGTTGCGTCTGTCGTGCATGCATATCGTGCGGCAATGGATGCATGGGCGCGCGACCCCGAACATTTTGACCCCGCACCATTTATGGCAGATTTAGAAAAATTAGAAACGCGTGGATACACAACGGCATTCTTTGACGGGCCATTGGTAGATTCGGCGCATAATTATGAATCGGCGCGTTCAACATCGAATTATCATGCGGCGGGCGTGATTGTTGCGCGGGATGATGAAAAAATCACATTTGAATTACGCAATGAAACGCGCGCGGGCGATGAAATAACATTTTTGGTGCCGGGGGGTGCCGAAAAAATAACCATTAAATTACCCGAAATAATCAATGCGAAAAATGGTGCGGTGCAACCCAAGATGTCTGCGGGTCAACACAACAGCATCATAATTCCGCGTGCATGGGTTGGGGCGGGGTATGAAAAATTGGCACCACTGGTTGTCGCGTACAAGAGAAAATAGTTGTTGGTTGTAAGTTATTAGTAAAACCGCCGTAACGGCGGTTTTAATGATTGTCAATAACCAACAATTTTTATGCGGCGCCACGTTCATTTTGTAATTGACGTTGACGTAACCACAATTGCAAAACCATTTTTTGATTTTGTGGTTTTTGCATTGTTGGTTTTTCGATACGAACCGCGGCGGCAACCAATTGTGGTTTTTTGTTTGCAACCGGTGCCTGTGTCTTGGTTTTCGGCTTGTACTGTGCCGACATCGTGTTCAGCGTTTTGTTCGCATCGTTGATTTTTTGAGAAATCTGTTTCGTTAATTTTTCGCGCATATTGGTATCGATTTTTGCAACCGCATCGCGATGGCGACTTGTCATGATTACCCGCGAAATCTTTTTTGAAAAGCGTTTGTGCATCCGGCGCAGTGCTTTTGTGACCGGATTTGATTTATCCATTGTTGCGATTTTCGCCGCCAACATTTGCAATGCCGCGTGCGATGCCGCACCCAATGACTTTTTATTCATCAGGTTCTGCAACAAAAATGCGTTATACAGTGCGATATATGCACGGAAGATTTTATGTTGATTTTCACGTGTGATTGGCGATTTTTTCTTTCTTTTCGCCTGGGTTTTGGCAATCTGGGCCATGTTGTTTTGATTTTGTGCTTGCATGGCGTTCCCCTTTGTTTCTTATGTTCTTGTTCCTTGATATATATTATAGCGCGCCGCATAGACTGTTTCAAGCGCTATGTCAAGATAAAGTTTTTTTTGACATTATTCCCACAATGGTGCAAAGTGTACAATGGTCATATTGTAAAACTTTGCCACCGTGGGTAAATCGGTGTTGATATGCCCCGCCGGTCTTGGGAATATCGGGGGTCGGTGTACTTTATCAAATAACAAGGAGTTAAACGGATGAAAAAATCATTGAAAATTGCAATGGCGGCGTCAATTTTGACCGCACCCGCATTGGCGGACAGCCCATACTTTACAGGTGGCACATTGCGTAATATGGAAAATCCATTGTATTTGCCGGCACAAAACGAAGTGTACAGCAAAATCGGCTTTGGTGTTATGTACAAAATTACAGACAGCAACGATGCCCAGAAAAAATTATTCCATGACGGTGCCGAAGAATTTCCAATTTGGCGTCCAACATTGGATTTAGGCTATGGTATAAC
>CAMOCR010000004.1 GCA_946611025.1 uncultured Alphaproteobacteria bacterium
CGCCAGATTCAAATATGCCTGTAATATTTCGTCTTTGGAATAAAACGCATCAATGTATATCGCCGCCAAAATTTGTACAATTTTGCCCATTGGGCGCGTTGTATCCAGATTGTATTTTATTCGCGCAACCTGCATGGTGATTGTTGACGCGCCGGCGGGGTGGGGCGCCCCCGAAAAATAGTTTCGTGTTGCCCGCATTAATGCAAATGGATTTATTCCGGGGTGGTATGGAAAATATTTATCTTCGTATAAAATGGTCGCGCGCTGGACTGCTTCACTGATTTGGTCCAATGGGGTGTAAATGCGATATTTATCATCTGCCGCCAATGTGATGCGCAACAGTTTCCCATTACGGTCATAAAAAACACGCGAAAAATGTGTGTCATTTAACAATGGCGGGGTAAAAAATAGCCGCACAATGACATAGCCCAACACCACCAATCCCAAGGCGATACATCCACGGCGATGGTTGTGGTAAAAATTGGATGTCTTTAACTTAAAATTATTCAGCAAACGCATTTTTTACCGTGAACGTTTTACCGACTTCGCCGGTTGCATTTATTTGTGGGTTGTACATTGATGCCGCATATATTGGTGGTATCTGGAATGTACCGGCGGCACCCGCGGTGGCGGTGTATGTTATTGTTTGTCCGTCACGTGTGACATTCATGAATATTAAAACCCTGTCTTCGCGTGGTTCGGCAAAATCCATGTCGCCCATTGGGTCGCCCGCGATAAAGCCCCCAGGTACCAAATCGGTTATAACCACGTTTGGAATTATGTCGCCACGGCGGCTGCGAACAAAGATTTTGACCGTAATCGCATCACCAACCGATGCCGATGTTATGCGATTGCCGTTTTTATCAAAATATTCACGTGTAATTTCAATGCCATTTGATTGTGATTTTGCATTGGTTGGGAATCCGCCAGATACCGTTGCAAAATACAACGGATTTTTACGGTCACACGTCTTGCATTTTATGGATATCAATTTTGAATTTGTTGGAATTGTTGCAACAATCGCATCACCCGTGTTATTGGTTGTAATCGGCGTGCCATCGGCAAATACGGATATATCATCGGTTGCAACAAGTTGACCTGAAATGTTGCCCGATGCCCCCATGATGATTGCGGCGGCATTATATGCAGAATATTCACCATCGTTGATATATTCGCTGACGGCTTCGCCCATGTCGTTTGATGCAATTGCGCCAAAATAGCGATTTACCAGATATGTATATATCGCGTCATCGGCGACATTGTTGCGGAACATGTCTTGGTATTCAAACTTTGACCGCGTAGACACGCGATATTTGCTGATTATCGAATTCGCCTTGGAATCTTGCTTTAATATTTTATATGCGCTGGCAATATATGCACCCATCAAATCGTGTTGCCAATTTTTTATGTTTTTGTTTGCGTATTCTTCGAATGCATCGATATAGCCCGTTGTGATATATCCATTCTGGGTCAAAACATAAATTGCAAATGCATGTGCCGCCGCATCTGCATCGTTTTCGATGTGTGTGCCGGCATATGTGCGCAAGAAATCAACCGCGCGCGATTGCATGTTTTTGGTGATGTCAAACCCAGACTGCTTTGCAATGTCCATAAATTGAATCACATATGCGGTTAAATATGCGCCTGTGGCATTTGATTCATTGTCGCGCGATGTGTCGCCACCGTTCCACAAATCAAACGAACCATCATCATTTTGGCGATTTTTCAATGCGGAAATTGTATCGGCAATCTTGGTTTTGGATTCTGCAAATGTTGTACCCAATATATCATTGTTGGGCATCAATGCATATGGCAATGCGGTTGAGACCAATTGTTCGGTGCATGGATATTCATATTGCCCCAGGTATTCAAACAACGGGCGTGCAACAATCGCGTTGTTTGACGATATGTATAATTTCACATTTGCAAATTCTGGGTGCAAATCGGTGGTAAAATCACGCACGTTTGTTGATGATGACTTTATCACCCCAGATTTAACCATTGTTTGATATGTTGTCACGGGACGTACCGACAATGCAGATGTTGTTGTACGCGATGCCAAGACCGCATCGGTGCCATCGCGAATTTCGGTTGCGATTTTTATGTCGCCATTACCCAATCCGGCGCCCGCGTTGACCGTAAATGTCCACATTTTTTCGGTGCCATATGGAATTGTCAATGTGTTTGTTGCGGGCGTTGTTATGTTCAGGTTCGGTGACGCGGTCGCGGCAATATCTGCAACGGCGGTTGCGGTTGTGCCATCGGTCATGTTGGTGACAATTGTGTTCACATCAAATGTGTCATTTGGTGCGACAACCAGTGGCATCGTTGTAGAAACAATAATCGGGCTTTGTACACGGACATCGGCATCCGCCGAACCCGCCGCGGTATCATTTGCCGCAACGGCAAATACGCGAATTGCGCCATTGAAATATTCTGGAATATCAAAGTTTATTGTTTCGGGCTTGTCTGCGCGCGCATCAATAATTCCAGAATAAAACGCAACCGGTTTATTCGTTTTTCGGGCAAATGGGTTTGTCAACGCAACACCAATGCCGCCATCAATGTCGGTAAAGTCGCCACCACCGGTTTTTGCCAGTTCACTTAATATTTTATATTCCGGCAGCAATAACGACAATATTTGATATGTTTCAACCTGCAGGGCAGACTTTTGAAAGAAGTATGCAATCGGGTTTGGTAATTTATATTTTGCAACCTGTAAAATACCGGTGTTGACGGCAAAAATCATAATGCGTGAATTTTTTGATACCGAATATGTTATCGGCAATTTTCCATTGGTCACAGTTTCCGGCGCAGATAATTTGATGCCGATTTTGCGCGCGGTTGTGCGTGCGCGGAATGGGGCGACCGCCGATGTATATGGTGTGGTGAATACATCACGGCTGTTGATGTCGCGTACAAATGAAATGTTGATGTATCCTGACCCTTCGAATCCGTCTGGAACCACAATTTGTTGAACCGATGTGGTTGAATTTGTGCGGAACCATTTGTATGCGTAAACCTTGTCGCGTTCAATTGTTATAAGACCCGTGCCGACATATGGGGTTGTGATGCTAATCTGGGCGGTGTCGCCGGCAGAATATTCATCGGCATTTAATTTTATTTGCATTTCACCGTTTGTGTTTGTTGCCAAATCGGTATTCGATGCATCGGCAACAAAGTATTCGATGTTTGCCAAGATTCTGTCGTTGGAATCGGTGATTTGCACAAAGTACGTGCCGCCACGCGATGTGTCCAATCTAATTTCTGTGCCAGATTCGGCGATATCAATATTTGTTGTTGAAACAACCGTGTCGCGCGTGATTGTTTGATATTTGTAATAATCGTTATAGTCTTTTATCAAACTGGTCAGGTTTTCACGATGCACCGTCCGCATGGTCAGGTTTTTCGCCGCAGTTTTTTCGCCCGCCATATTCAGTGCGACCAACTTTACCCGGCGCACATCGTCACGCGAAACAAAATTCAAATTAGAATTTGCATGATATCCAATTAAAAATTCGGCACCAGATACACGTGCGGTTATTGTCGATTGAACACCAGTGCCAGACGCCCCTTCAAATCCGGTGACATTCAGTGTCATTAAATATGTGCCGTTTGGTATTGTGCGATTAAAGTTTATGTCCAGTACCGCACGACCATTATCATCGGTTTTAACATTTGGCAAATCAACCGAAAATGTTTGTGCGCGCGATGCGGCGTTATCTGCCAAGCCCGAACCCGATATAAAGTTCGGTGTAAATGTATAATCGCGGAATTCGGGGAACGTAAATTCAATTGGGCGCAATGTCGCGTTTGCCGCAATACGCTTGTCGGTTGCCGGTGTCCCAAACAGATTATACAGTGAAACTTCCGCAGACATTTTATCTGGCAAAATCCATCCGTTTTCAGTTGCGCCAACAATGTGTGTGTTTATTTTCAGGTTGTCTGGGGTAAATTCTTGGACACGCAATGTCGTGGTGCCGATTGTGTCTTGGATGCGGTTTTTACTGCTAAGCAGGAACAGATTTACAGAATATTCACCAATCGGTGCGTTGTTTGAAATAACGTATGTCGAATCAAACATACCATCGGGTGATAGTGTAAATGTGTTTTCGAAAACCGTGCGGCCGCGTGGGTCGGTAATTTCCAACTTTACCGGTACCGCGGACAGTTTTGTAAATGTCTTGTTTTTAACAATTCCGCCAATAATCGCAGATTCACCAGGGCGATAAATGCCACGGTCGGTGAACACAAATGCGTTCATTGGGGTTGTGTTTGCGGCATATGCACCATCAATATCAAATTTAGAATATTCAACCCGCGTGTCATATGAATTAAATGGAATAAATGAAACATCATCTTCGGCGCGGGCAACAATTGCGATTGGTTCGCGTTCGTTGTGATACTCGCGCCATGCAAAGTTCGGTACCGCAACAAAACCGTTTGCATCGGTGCGACTCGCCCAAATTGCATTTCCGTTGCGCCCCAGTACAGATATTTCAACATCACCTGCTGGTTCGCCATTTCCCAGGTGCGACACGAACAATGACGATGTACCGTCCAGCGCAACCTTGCGTATGATTCCCAAATCGGTCAGTAATATTAAACGGCGGTCGCTGAATTCTGCGCTGGATTCGGTTGCGCCTGTTTGAATTATGAATATGCCGGTGCGGTCGTTTGTGCCACGATCCAGATAATCACCCAAATCAATCGATGCATAATTTGTTTTGTTCATAGATACATCAGCAAAACCAATGCGCTTTTGAAAGACAGATGCCATGTCATAGACCCCAAATGACCACGACTTAAAATCTATGTTTTGTGCAAAGACATTATATGTCTGTGAAACCAAGTGGTTTATTTCACTGGATTTTACCTTGTACAAATTCACAAATGCGGTGTCCACACCACCACGCGCCACAATGGTCAATTTTTTGTCGCCCGCCAATGATAACAATGCACCCGTGCCGGCAATTTTTACGGTCTGTTCAGGGTATGCAACGGGCAAAACGCGCGCGGCACCATTTTTCAAAACAAAGCCCGAACTTGATTTAATGCCATCATGTACCATTACATAAAGGTACCGTTGCGAATTGTCGGTGACATCATATGAAAATGCATATTGGTACACACCAATTGGGTTTGCAAAGTCGGTTGGCTTTATATTTAATTTTTTAGATTTAGCCAAAACTTCGGGGCTGACTTCGTCATTTGCCCATTCGTGTGGGCTTTCTTCGTCAGCGTTTTCGAATTTTGGCAACAGATATACATCCACCACACGTGCCCAATTTGTTTTTGTATCGGCGGCGGTTGTCATGTCAATTAAAACCAATTGGTTTGCGTTGCCACGCGCATCATCGGCGGCGATTGATTTCAAAGATGATATCTTGAAAAAGTTATCAACCGATTCGATTGTGGCGCTGGCACTGACTTTTTTCGTTGCCGTATTTTGTGTTGCCGAATATATGCGATTTATTTTCAACCGTAATGTATGTGTGTCATCGTCAACGGTAATTGGGTCGGTTGTGATTATTGCCGTACGATTAAACCGGTCAAAGCGCACATCAAATTTAACACGGTGCATTCCCAGTTTTACAGAAACACGGTTGGCAAAATCGGTTGTATCGATTGGATAATTAAACGATATAACGGCAACACCCACAACGGTGCGCGGACGCGATTGGTCTGGATAGATATTAAAACTGTCGATTGTAGCAGTGATTTTTGGTGTGGTAAATGACGCAGTGCGCGTATCGGGGCGAACATCGCTGTTAAATAATTTTTTGCCAATTTTTATGGTGTATTTTGTATCTGGTAACCAATCGGCATCGGGGGTAAATCCAATCATGTTTGGGCCACGCACCGTCCAGTTTCCACGTACATATGGGTTTATTTTGACATTCTGGGCAATGTCGGCGGCGGTTAAATCCATTTTAAATGTTGGGGCATATTCACCCGACACCCAATTATATGAAACAAGTAATGGTTGAATCGCAGATATGGTGCGGTTGTTGTTTACCTCTGGTACACTAGAATTTGCCAGGAAATTAGTTGAATTTGTATCCATAAATGCCGTGGGAACCGGTGCCGGCGCGATAAGCGTGACCTGGGTTTGCTTGCCCGATTTATGGAACAAAGATATACCCGCGCAAATTACAACAATTGCGACCAAACCAAAAATAATGCCACGCAACCATTTGTGCGATGACTTATGCTGATTTCTTCCTTTCACTATAAAACACTCCCCAATGCCTTGGGTATATGTTAGTGGTCAAAACACGAAAACACAAGTTTTAATTTATAAAAAATGTGGTGCGGTTTTTATGCGCCGCATGCCGTACAATTTTAATCAGTTTGGAAGGCGGGGAAAAAGACATGTATTCGCCAAAAACAAAAGGAGTATGAAATGACATATGGCTATATACGTGTGTCCACAGACCACCAAACAACAGAAAACCAGCGGTTTGAAATAAATCAATTTTGTGACAAGCATGACATAGATGTCAGTTGCTGGATAGAAGAAACAATATCTGCGACCAAGGCACTGGAAAAGCGCAAATTGGGGCGGTTGCTGAAACGCATAAAAAAAGATGACATGATTATTGCATCGGAACTGTCGCGATTGGGTCGTAATTTGTTGCAGATTATGAGTATTTTGCACCACTGTATGAATGTTGGTGCCCAGGTATGGACAATAAAAGACAACTATCGGTTGGGTTCGGACATTACCAGCAAGGTTTTGGCATTTGCGTTTGGTTTGTCGGCGGAAATTGAACGCAACCTGATATCACAACGAACCAAAGAAGCCCTGGCGCGTATCAAGGCCGAAGGGCGCCACCTGGGGCGGCCACGCGGATTGCGCCCAGAACATAAGTTAGAAGAACATAAGGAATATATTTCGCGGCGCTTGAAACGCGGTGCAAAAATAACATCGATTGCAAAAAAATTAGATGCAGACGAAGACACCGTAAGTAATTTTATGGTTGAAAATAATTTGAAACGCCGGTATCGCCAATCAAAATTTGCGTGTGTGAACACGGAAAATAAGGATTAAAATGCGAACTTTGTTTTTGCGAATACATAGAATTCGTTTTCGCCATACGGGTTGTCAACAAACCCCGCGGTCAAGAAACGATAATTCGCCGTATATTCAATCGATGGTGTGGTTGCCATATCAATATTATAATCACGATATGCAATTGCGCCATCGTGCGTGCGGCCGGTTGCCAGATGCAATTGCATGACACCATTTACAATTGTGTCGGGTGTGCCAACCGACAAAGACCAATTTTCCCCGCGCAGACCAATATTTGCCGATGCGGTATAAATGTTTGAAAATTGTGAAATCACCGATTCTGTGGTTGCTTGGGGGCGGGCGATTCCCAATTGTGTGCGCCCAAACAATTCGACATTGCCAATTTTATATGATTTGTTTGTTGCGATATATGTCGTTGTTGTGTCGCCGTTGGTCTGTAAAAATCCGGTGCCAGACAACATATCATTACGATAAAAACCAAATTCCATATCACCAAATGTTATTTTCGTGCGTGCATCATCGCCACGCATGCGTTCGAATCCCAAACCGCGATTGTGCACAGAAATATTGTCGGCGACATTTGTTTTAAAATCACGACCATATTTATCAAAAAACGCCATTGTTGGATTTGCCGATTTAATACCGTGTGCAATTTGTGCAGAAACGCGTGCGACATGCAATGGTTGGGTGGTTGTATCATTTATCGCGATTGTTGCCGCGCCAACGGGGCGGGTGGCGGCTTCCAGGTCTAACATCCCATGTCCATATATTTCATCAACGCCCGCATCGCCCAAATCGGCGGCGGTTTCGAATAATATTTCGGTAATTTGTTCGGCGGGTAAATATTCCCATGCTTCACGAATAACGGCGATTGCGGCGGATACAACCGGCGCGGCGAATGATGTGCCGCTGCGGGTGCGATTGCTGGACATTGTGATTGTCCCCGGTGCCGTGATACAGTAATCTTGGGTGACACCACATGCGTTGCTGTAATCAGCCAATGCGCTGGTTTCGTTATCCCACGCGACAACATTAACAAAGTGTCCATTTAATTCGGGCATGACGCGTGGCATTGCCGATAACAGACCGCTTTGTGCCGCACCATCGTTGCCCGCCGCCCAGACGAAAATGGCGTCTTGTTCGGTTGCGGCACCGGACACGGCATCAACAAAGTTTTGCCCCGTCATATTGGCAAATTGTGCGCGTGTGCGAATCGTGTCGGCGGCGATATTTGCGTTCCATGAATTATTATATATATGTGCGCCACGTGTTTCGGCAATTACATTACCGATTTCATTATAAGACATAAAATCATCGGTGTTATACGCAACCGTGCGATGTTCGATTTCGGCGGCCGGTGCAATCGGGGCGATTGTGTCCATAACATATTCGGCATGCTGGGCAAATGTTCCCAGTTGTGTATCAAACACGGCGATTTTTGAACCTGCACCACGATATCCACGTGCAATTGAATATGCCAATTGAATTTCATCATATTGGGATGCGTTGCGATTGTATTCGTTTGTTGATATTGCGGTTGCCAATTGTGTGGTGTTGATGTCGCCACCCACATAACTGCGGCGAATTGTTGTCGGGGTGACATTGCGACCATATATGATTGTGTTGTTGGCATCATCCGCGCCGCCCGAAGACGCCGCGCCACCACCCGCCAAACCAACCAGTGCGGCAATGCCGCCGGCGATAACCGCACCGCCACCAATGGCAAGATATGTACCGGTGTTGTTTGATGCGACATATTTGCAGCGTTCCGGATGTGATTGTTTATACGCGATATTTGAACAGTCGTCCGCCGCACGCGCGGTGTTTATAACCATCGCGCAACATATAATTCCAGCCAAGATTTTATTCAGAAGTTTCAATACTCACCTCTTACACAATAAAATTATAGTGCAAAAAATAATTTTGTCAAGTGTTTGGATGTGTTTCTCTCTCGTGGCCTGTACGGGGGTATTATATCATTTGTTTGTTGATTTTTCATGCTTTTTTTGTTGGGTTGCATACGCGATAAATCCCCTTTGTCATCCCGGGCTTGACCCGGGATCTAGGTATATAACAAAGCACGCGCCACTGGCGCGACATATTTACCTGGATCCCGGCTCGGTGGCCGGGATGACACCCCTAAAAACTTATAATTTTCCATAAAAATTCGTATTAAAAAACACGCTAAAAACAAAGTGATAAAATAAAAAACCACCAAAAATAAAAAACGGTGGTCTAGATTCGGTGTTTTTTCGGTTGACAATTGGGCAGAAAACCGCGTAAAATATGTGCAAAGAAACACCGATTCTAGACCACCGTTTTTGCTGTGATTGGCGGAAATGTTGGTGTTGCGGCGGTGACGAAAGGGGGAATTTATGCAGAAAATATTATTATTGTTATCGGTTGTTGGCGTATTTTATTTTGGTAGTAATGCGTTTGCAGCAAGCCAGGTTTGGTGTACGGGACAGACGTGTGGTAATTTAGCCAGTTTTTGTCTGGGGTCACATCACTGGTGTTTGGGCGACAGAAGTGACCTTTCATACGGGTCATATAAATATTGCATACCGTGGAGTGGGAATTATATTGTTGATTCTGCTGGCGAGATTTCTGATGATACGGGTGTTGTGTGTTTTACCAGCCAGGCGGATTGCAACAAGATAAAACAAGGGAAGGTCGTATGGAACTGGGATCCAACTGATCACGTGGCATACATGCACCCAGAATCTGGATACTTTTTCTGGTGTTCTACATCTTCTGGATATAAAAGCAGTGCAACATATTTGGATATGTATGCATGTGCACCGGGACACTATCAACGGTACTCTACGCGTAAATTGGTGATAGAAACAGATGGCACATCTTCCGGAGAGTATGGCTGTGAATCATGTGCGGCGGGTACATATTCACTGGGGCGCACATACAGTTGTAGGACATGCCCAAGCAATTCTACATGTACGGGGACAGGTAATTATAATTTTTCGTGCAACAGCGGGTATTATGGAACAGAGTCAGCCGCGTATGGCGGCACGCCATCTGGAACGTGTACCGTGTGTCCAACGGCGGATTCGGGATGGACACGGGCATCAATTACGGGCAGCACGACATATTCGGGTTGTTATGAATATCAAACGCCCGCGGGGTGTTCATCGGGTACCGTAAAAAGAAATGCGTCCAGTACATCGGCGTACAGTTCAACCGTACAGCTTAACAGTCCACTGACCGCGGCACCGGGGTATTTTCGACCGGGTGCAACGGCAACATATTGCCAACGTTGCCCAGAACAAGATGGTGCATACGGCACGAATACGGGTGCCGCCGAAAGTGCGACCGAATGTTTTATGTCTTCATCATCTGTGTTGACAGATACATATGGTTCATACAGTTTCACAGATGCATGTTATTATTGCACAAATACATGTTCCACACAAAGTGAATGTCGGTCGTCAAATTATGATACGTGTTCCAATGGGTGCTGCAGCGGGTATTGTGCCAGCGGGGTTTTCGCACTCAGTCAATCGGCGTGTGTGTCGCAAGGATACCCAACATACACAGCCAGCAATCATTGCTGTTCGGGGTCATGTGGCACACTCGGCGTCGCATGTTCAACGGTCACACAATGTCGTAATGCCGGATATAACAACAGCGCAACATGCAGCAGTGGTTGTTGTTCGGGGTCAAAATGTACCGCATCGTATGGCGCGTCGGGCAACACGACCGGTCGTTGCACCAGTGACGCTGACTGTAAGGCCGATACCAGCACAGATGATTATTCATGCAACACAACAACCGGGTGTTGTGTACATTCAACCATAAGCAGTTGTACATATGGTTCGTGTACAAAAGATACTGATTGTGCGAGTGGTACGTGTACAACAAGCACAGGTTGCTGTACGAGACCAATAGATTTAACATTGTGTTCAAGTCCTACTACATACTGTGATAGGAATACGGATTGTATAATATCGGGTGCGGATTGTACCTGTTCATGTGATACTACTAGACACAGGTGTCTGTGTAGCCCTTCGTCAGGAATAAAGTTATAAAGTAAAGTCAATCACCACATAATTGGGCGCCAGATTGGCGCCCAATGTTTTTTATCTTTATTTTTGTGGAATTTACTGTAAAATTACATGTAAAAGGTATAAAGACATGGCTGATAAAATTATTTTGACAGGGATTAGACCAACTGGCCCGTTACACATTGGGCATTATTGTGGTGCGCTGGTGAACAACGTTGCGATTCAAAACGCAGGCGATTATTCGCGCATGTATGGCATGATTGCCGATGCCCAGGGGTTGACTGATAATTTTGATGACCCTGAAAAAGTTCGTCGTAATGTTATCGAAGTTGCGCTGGACATGTTATCGGTTGGATATGACCCAGAAAAAACGACATTGTTTATTCAATCGGCTGTGCCAGAACTGACCGAATTGACATTTTATTACATGAATTTGGTGACGGTGGCGCGCCTGCAACGTAATCCCACGGTTAAGGGGGAAATCGCACAGAAAGAAAAATTTGCAAATGGGTTGCCGGTCGGGTTCTTGACATACCCAATATCCCAAGCCGCCGATATAACCGCGTTTCGTGCAAATGTTGTCCCCGCCGGTGATGACCAAGCACCCATGATTGAACAAACAAACGAAATCGTACACAAGTTTAATTCGATTTATGGTGATGTTTTAAGCCCTGTTAAAATTGTGATGCCAGATTCAAGTTTGGCGGCGCGTTTGCCTGGAACCGATGGCAATGCGAAAATGAGCAAATCGCTGGGTAATTGTATTTATTTGAAAGATTCTGCGGATGATATTGCGACACGGGTTAAAACAATGTTCACCGACCCGAAACATTTGCGTGTCGAAGACCCCGGTAATACAACCGAAAATCCGGTGTTTATATATCTGTCGGTATTTGCAAAGCCGGAACATTTTGCTGCGTTTTTACCAGAATACAAGGACTATGCCGAATTGGCGGCGCACTATGAACGTGGTGGTTTGGGCGATGTAAAGGTTAAAAAGTTTTTGAATGCGGTATTACAGGAAACGTTGCGCCCGATTCGTGAACGCCGCGAAATGTTGGCGCGTGATATTCCATCGGTTATGGAAATGCTGCGTGTTGGCACTGAACGTGCACGTGCGGTGGCAGCGGAAACTGTTGATGCGGTAAAACGCGCAATGAAATTGAATTATTTCGAATAAAGTATAACGCAAAAGGAGAGAGATATGAAAATTCTTAAAACTGTAAAATTGACTGTGGCGGGGGTATGGTTTTTATCGGTTGTTGGTGCCGCCGCGATTTTAATTTTGATGGTAAACGGTTTGCGTGCGCATGATGCACCACGTACGATTTCTGTTCGTGGGGAATGTTTGACAACTGCGCCACGCGATAAAACGGCAATTACATTGCGCGTCACGGCATTGGATAAATCGGCGGCGCGGTCTATGAAGACGGCAACCGCGACCGTTGCGAAAATTACTGATTTTGTGCGCGGGCTGGACGGTGCCGAAATGCAGACGACTGAATTTAATTCATATGAAAAGACCGAATGGAATCGTGACCAACAAAAGTCAGTTTCGCTGGGGATTGAAACAACCATTGCGGTCGAAGTATCGGCGAAAAATATCGAAACAATTGAACGGGTATTAAACGAATTTGCGGGCACGGAAAATGTATTTTCGGAAAACCTGCGCATGTACACCAGTGCCGAAGTGTTAAAACCAATCATGGAAAAATGTTTGTCGGTTGCGGTTGAAAACGCACGCGTTCGCGCGGATGCATTGGCGGCGGGCGATAAACGTCGGGCGGGTCGTATGTTATCGGTTTCATACGAATCATCAAACAATAACGGCATGTATTATAATGTTGCGCCACGTGCATTGGGGGCAAAGATGATGGCAACGGAAAGCGCGATGGATGTTGGCGGTTCATTGGTCGCCAAAGATACCGATGTTTCGGTCGCGGTTTCTGTGACATTTGAAATAAGATGAATGAAATAATTTGCGAATTTATTGAATATCTGGTGGATGTAAAAAATTATTCCGCACATACTGCGGCGGCGTATGAAACCGATATTCGCGAATTTTTGAAATTCTATGAACGGTTTGCCGGTGGCAATGTTGAATTAGCCGACATGGCGCGCGCCGACACAATTTGTTTTCGTGCATATCTGGCAGATCGCGCACGGCGCGGTCTGGCGCATAAATCAACGGCGCGGGCGTTGTCATCGCTGCGCGGGTTTTATAAATATCTGGCAAAACATCACAACATTAAAAACGATGCGATTGGGTTGATATCTTCGCCAAAGGTTCCACGAAAATTGTCCAAGGCAATTGACCCCGCCGATGTCGCGCATATGAAATCAGCGATTGCCGATATTGATAATGCGGAACCGTGGGTTGCGGCGCGTGATTGGGCGTTGGTGACACTGATATTTGGGTGCGGGTTGCGTATATCCGAAGCGTTGTCGTTGAAAAACGCCGATGTGCGCGGGCGACCGGATGTCCTGCGTATTCTGGGCAAAGGGAACAAAGAAAGAATCGTTCCAGTATTAAAACCGGTTTATGATGCAATTGAAAAATATGTTGCGGTGCGGCCGTTTGGCAACGCGCCAACCGATGAATTGTTCCGCAGCGTGCGCGGATTGCCAATGTCGCCACGCATGGCGGAAAAGGTTATTGAACATATTCGTAATTATTTGCATTTGCCCGACTATGTGACACCGCACGCGTTGCGACATACATTTGCAACCGCGTTGCTGGCGGGTGGGGCAGATTTGCGTTCATTACAGGAATTGTTGGGACACGCATCGCTGTCTACAACGCAACTTTATACCAAGGTCAACATGGCAGAAATCAGCAATATTTACATGCACGCGCACCCGCGCGCATTGGCGGAAAATGATGAATAAAAAAAACCGCCGGAACGGCGGTTTAATTTTTTACAGAATGTTTTTATTCCATAACTGGTGCGATTGCATCGTCAACATTTACATCTGGTTGTTCGGCAACCGGTTTTTCATGATGACGCATGTGTTTTTTTGCAGCACGCAATTCAACCTTGGTAATGCAACCATTGTTGTCGGCATCCGCCGCGGATAATTTTTCCAACATCTTGGGGCATTTCACCGATGCCATGTCAACGCAACCGTCAACAAATTGCAATTTTGGCATGCGTTTGTGGTGTTTGCATCCACAGCAGCAACAGAACAATTGTGCCACCAAAAAGCCCAAAATGAACATACCAGCCAAATAAAAGAATTTTTTGCGCTTTGTGCAATGACAGCATGGTGCCGCCGGAATTTCGGTGACGACCGGTTTTGCCGCAACCGCCGGTGCAGATTTAACGACACGTTTTGCCGGCTTTTTCGCAGGTGTTTTTTTCGCGACAACTTTCTTTGCCGCAGGTTTTTTTGTTGTTTTTGTTGGCATTTTTTCCATCCTTTTTTTATTACGGCGTGATTGTACGAAATATTATTTTTTCTGTCCAGCGGAAAATAAAAAATCAGGGTTCCCAATTGGAAACCCCGATTTATAACTGAAACAAAATCAGTTTAGTTCAAAGCATCTTTCAAAGCTTTACCTGGTTTGAATTTAGGTTGAACAGATGCTGGGATTTTGATAGCAGCGCCTGTTTGAGGATTGCGGCCAGTTGTTGCTTTGCGTTTTGCAGTTGTAAATGTGCCGAAGCCAACCAAGCGAACGTCGCCTTTCTTCTTCAGAACTTTTGTAACTGTGTTGATGAATGCGTCAACAGATGCCGCAGCGGTTGCTTTGGTAACGTTGATTTCGTTTGCAATTGCTTCAATCAATTGTGCTTTGTTCATTTGTTTCTCCTTTCATAAATTTATTTAAGGTGTGTCCCACAGTTTCTGGGCAATGTCTTTGAAATATCTTTTGCAATTCCAGTATTTCAAGGACATTGCCCGATCTGCTTAATCGAATCGTAGAGAATTCAGCCATCCAAGTCAAGTGCATATTTTAAAAATATGAAAATTTATCAAAGTTGACAAATTTAACGCGCACGCACCGCATCGGCACGAACAATGCTGTGTCCGGGGGTTGTGTTGTCGCACAAAATCCAATTGTCGCCATGTCCGGTTATTTCAACACGGCGGAAATTGTTCGGTGTAATCAATATTAACATTGTCACAACCATCGCCCAAAATCCCCACTTGGTAAATGCCCAAATGTTTTTAAATGAATCGCGTTTGAATTTATCACTTAACAAATTTTGATATAATTGCCATCCCCAACCAAATGCCAGCAACACCAGACCAAAAAAGAAACCGGCAACAATGTAATTTGTAAATGGGCGTAATGCAAATGCAACCGAATCCCACGCGTTGCTGGGGGCGGGACATACATATAATATATTACCAATCATAGATTCGGGAATGTTTAATTGTTCGGGCGTTTCCAGTTCCATGTGAAAACTGGCCACGATGATAATCGCCGCCAATGCAATAATGGACCATAATAAACCCTTTTTCATATTTGTTCCCCGTTGATAATATATTATATCATATTTTACCCATGTGTTGCAATTTTAGATTGCAAGTGGTATTTATTGTGGGTAAAATCGCAGCAGAAAAAATGAGGAAATTACATGAAATATAATGAAATACGTAAAGCGTTTTTAGATTACTTTGAATCACATGGTCATAAAATTGTTCCATCGGCATCGCTGATACCGAATGACCCAACATTGTTATTCACGGTCGCCGGCATGGTTCCATGGAAGGGAATTTTACAAGGCACCGAACCGGCATTCGCACCACGTGTTGCCGATGTGCAAAAATGTATTCGCGCGGGCGGAAAACACAATGATTTGGAAGATGTTGGTTTCGATGGTCGCCATCATACATTTTTTGAAATGATGGGCAATTGGTCTTTTGGCGACTATTTCAAAGAAGAAGCAATCGCAATGTCGTGGGAATTGCTGACGCGCGTATTTAATCTGGATCCGAATCGAATTGTTGTCACAACACACATCAGCGATGATGATGCAACCGCAATCTGGAAAAAAATTACCGGCAAAGATGCGATTCGTTTGGACAAAGATAATTGGTGGTCGGCGGGTGATACGGGACCGTGTGGGCCATGTACCGAAATGCACTATGACATGGGGGCAGATTTACCGGGTGGTTTGCCGGGGTCGCCCGATGAAGACGGCGGTCGTTATGTCGAAATGTGGAACGATGTGTTTATGCAATATGACCGTGATGCAAACGGAAACCTGAACCCGTTGCCAAAGCATAATGTTGATACGGGGTCGGGGCTGGAACGCATGGCGGCAATTTTACAAGGCAAAACCGATAACTATGATACCGATTTGTTTGTTGCACTTAAACGCGCCGTCAGTGATGTGACCGGCGTTCGTGAAACACCCGACAATGTGACATCGTTCAAGGTTATTACCGACCATTTGCGTGCGGTTGGGTTTGCAATTGCCGATGGCGTTATTCCGTCAAATACAGACCGTGGTTATGTGATTCGCCGCATCTTGCGCCGCGCAATGCGCCATGGACAAATGCTGGGGCATCGTGGGGCGTTGTTGTCAAAGTTGTATCCAGCGTTGATTGCAACAATGGGTGATGCATATCCAGAATTGGCGGCAAACGAAAAGCGCGTTGTTGAAACAATTGAAAACGAAGAAAATGCCTTTGCGGACATGCTGCAAAACGGTATGAAATTGTTGGATGCAGAATTGCCAAAAATCAACAACGGCGTTCTGCCGGGCGATGTTGCGTTCAAATTGTTTGATACATATGGTTTCCCATTGGATTTAACCCAGATGATTTTGCGTGATAAAAATATTTCGGTTGATGTCGCAGCGTTTGAAAAATGCATGACCGAACAAAAGGAACGTTCGCGCGCAGATACACGCGGCACGCGCATATTCTGGGAATCGCAAGATTTGCCGGCAACCGATGATTCGGCAAAATATGCACCCGATGCAAATTTACAATCGACCGTGTTGGCGATTTTGCGTGGTGGTGAATTTGTGAAGTCGGCAAATGCCGGTGACGAAGTGGAAATTGCGCTGGATAAAACCAATTTCTATGGCACCCAGGGTGGTCAGGTTGGCGACAGTGGCACAATTTTGCGCGATGGGGCGCCGGTTATGAATGTTGCCGAAACGAATCGCGTTGATGGTGTCGTTGTGCACAAAGGGGTATTGTCCGCGGATATATCGGTTGGTGATACGGTCACAACACAAATAAACGAATCTGTGCGCGCACAGACGGCACGCGCACATACCGCCACACACTTGCTCCAGGCGGCATTGCAACGCGTTTTAAATGAAGATGTCGAACAGCGCGGTTCCAAGGTTTCGCCAGATTCTGTGCGTTTCGATTTTAGTTTTGGTCGCGCCATGACTGCCGAAGAAAAAACAGCGGTGGAAAATCTGGTCAATGAATGGATTGCCGCCGATATGCCGGTTTTGCACGAAGAAATGTCATTGGATGATGCCAAGGCGCGCGGTGCAATGGCATTGTTCAGCGAAAAGTATGGCGAACGGGTTCGGGTTATTACCGCCGGTGATGTTTCGTGTGAACTGTGCGGTGGAACCCATGTCTATCATACGGGTGAAATAATCAAGGCAAAGATTAACAAAGAAAAATCGATATCCAGTGGTATTCGTCGTATCACAATGTCTGTTGGAACACTGGCAGAATAGGGGAAAAATAAAAACCGACCAAACGGTCGGTTTTTATTTTTAACGTGTTTTTTGCATGCTGGGTAAAAAATATGTTGTTGGTTTATCACCACGCATGATACGCATAACATTATAGCCAACTTCTGGATTATATTCGATAAAGTTCGCAATAATTTGCGATGCGCTGTCTATGGCAGAATCATTAATTGTAATGCGACCAGAAATTGCGCGTGTTAAATGTCCCGATGCCAAGTGGCGTAAACGCACAACTTCGGTTTCTGGCATGTTGTTCAAAATCAGTGCCGCGGCACATATTTCACGCATAATTGGTGTTTCTGTATCAGGTTGCGCATATTTAGACAATGGACCCGAAAAATATTTTTTATATGTGTCTGCCGCTAATTTCTGGGCAGATTCACGATTTTGCACAATGTCCGCAAGTGCCTTTGCCCCCGCCGCCGCCAACACAATAAGCAATGTTGCCGCAATGGCTTGCAATGAATATTTTACCGCTTGTTTACCATTGATTCTGTATTCTGTGATACGACCAGATTCGTTTTTGACGGGTGTGTGCCCCTTGGTTTCCCCAACCAACAGCCCGACCACCAATCCGGCGACCAATCCACCGATTACACCTTCAATCATGGTGTCGCGTGTGGTATTTTTATTCATGCGTGTGGTAAGCGATTTAGACAATTTTTCGCGTTCAGCAATATATTTATCCAACACGACTTGTTCTTCGTTTTTTATACTTTTATTTGGTTTTGGCATATTGCCCCCTTTATTATAGTGTCTTGATTCTATTACTTTATTGTGTTTTGTCAATGATTATGTAAAAAATGTGAATATTGGAATTTTGTTGCTTTTATTAGATAAATTGATAGAATTACCACCCAGAGAGGTCAATGTTTTAACCGCATTGACAAAAATCCCGTTTGATTTTAATTTAATGGGAAACGGCGCGTCGCCGCAGATTCACTACAAATAAAGATACTTCTTTATTGGCAATGGATTTTGCGGTGGCGAAAATGTTAAACATAATAAAAGGATTATAAATGGTAAGATTACACAAGAAAACATCTGCGGAAATCGCAGAAGAAGCCGCCGAATTGGAATCGGCAAAAAAAGTTAAAAAAGCCAAGAAAATTGACGATAAACCCGCACACGAAAGCGATGAAAACGATGACAAAGTGTACTTTGTCGCGTTGGGCGGTTTGGAACATATTGGGCAAAATATGTATGTCTATAAATACCGCGGAAAATATTTGGTCGTAGATTGCGGTATGGGATTTCTGGAAGAAGAAATCGGTGCCGGTGATGTGCAATACTGCGATACAACATGGCTGGAAAAGCATAAAAAGGATGTTGTTGGTTTTGTCATGACACACGGCCACGAAGATCACATTGGCGCATTGAAATTCATTTGGCCAAAGTTCAAAAAGCCAATTTATTGTACACGTTTCCCGGGCGAAATCATCAAACAAACATTTGCCGGCATGGAAATGCCACTGCGCGATGGCAAAGACATTATCATATTTGACCATCATGGTGCGACATTGAAAATCGACCCGTTCGAAGTGGAAACTTTCCATGTCACACACAGTATTCCAGAGGCGCAAATGCTGATTATCAAAACCCCTGCGGGCAAGATTTTGCATACGGGCGACTGGACATTTAATGACGATAACCCGATTGAAGATACGACTGATTTTGCGCGCTTGGCGGAAATTGGGTCGGATCCAAAATTGTTGGCGTGTGCATGTGATTCAACCGATGCCGACCGTCAAGAAAAGCAAACAACCGAAGTCCAGGTTCGCGATGCATTGGCGGAAATTATGAAAAACGCCCCGGGTCGTGTTATTGTGACGGGCTATTCCCGCAGTATTGCGCGTATGAAAATGTTTGCCGATGCGGCGCACAGCGCGGGGCGCGTTGCGGCAATCAAAGAACGCAGTAATCCAAATCCGGTGCCATATGTTGGTTTGCCAGAATTTCGTGAAATGGGTATTGAAATGGGCTATTTGAACAGCGATGATGTGTACCTGTTCGATGAAATCAAAGATTTACCCGCTGAAAAGCAGGCAATTTACCTGACCGGGTCCCAGGGTGAACAATTCGCAATGTTGACGCGTCTGTGCCGTGGTCATGTCAAGGAAATGAAATTGATGCCAACCGATACGGTTGTATTCAGTGCGATTATTATTCCGGGGCGCGAACAAGATGTTTCGTTCCTGTATAACAAATTGGCACGTATGGGTATCAAAACACACACGATATTTGATACAACAAATATTCACGCCAGTGGTCATGCTGGTCGCCCAGAATATGAACGGTTCTATGACATGGTTCATCCCCAGGTTTCAATTCCAATGCACGGTGAATATATTACCGAAATGCTGAACGGGAAAATGGCAATGGAACGCGGTGGCGCCAAGTTTATGATGGTTGTGCATAACGGCGAAATGATTGCACTGGCAGACGGACAAGAACCATATGTTTGCGAAACGGTTGATACCGGCATGGTCGTGATGGAGGGTGAAACCGAACGCAGTGCCGATGACCAAGTGTACAAAAACCGCCGCAAAATCGCGACAAATGGCGCGGTGTTTGTGACATTGCCGGTTGATAAACGCGGATTTCTAAAGGGGACGCCGGATGTTTCCAGTGTTGGTATCTTTGAAACCGATGAAACCGGATTTATGAAGCGTCAAATTCAAATTGAAATAACCAAGGCGATTAACGATTTGACGAAAACCGAACGCAAGAGCCAGGATAACCTGTATCGCGCAGTCCAGGTTGCATCGAACAAGGTTGTTCGTGCATCACTGGGGGCAGACAAAAAACCACAATATTGTGTACACTTTGTGTTGAAATAGGACTTGCGTTAGTGAACAGCAACCCACCGCCATTTCGGCGGTGGGTTTTTAATGGATATTACCTTGTTAAAACTTTGCGCTGACGCGGATGCCGGCACCATCGCCCGAAAATGATGGCCACATGCGGACATTTTCGTTTTGGGGACTGACAAACATCCATGTAAATAATGCCGAAACCGCCGCACCCGCCAGTACATCATGTGTATAGTGCATACGGGTGTGAACGCGCGAAAAACCGGTGAACAATGCCAATGCATATGGGCCAATTGATTGTTTCCAGCCATATCGGCGGTGAATAAACATTGGGGCGGAAAATGCGCCGGTGGCGTGTCCCGATGGGAACGATTCATCGTTCAAGCCGTTTGGTCGCGTTTCATGAATAATGCGCGTTTTGATAATTTCGGTTGCCAATTGCGCCCCCAGCATGCTTTCGGCATATTGTATTGTGCCGGTCCAATCGCTTTCTGCCATGGTCAAGCCAATTGCCCAACCGTTTGCCAAAAACATGGCAATGTCACCCAAATCGCCAATGGAACGTCCCGCATAGGCATTGTTTCCCATTGTTGTGGCACAAAAAATCGCTGGAACCGCCAGCATTACGCGTGTTTTTTCTTTCATGAATTTTGTTTCCTTTGTTTGATATTAGAGCATATAGGAATAAAATCGTCAATTTGAAAATGAAAAATGTTATTTATTGCTTGATTTTCCGTATTTTTTGTCGTAATATGGCGGCACGCTTAACAAAGCGAAGAACACAACCATTGGGAATGTTTCTGTCCGGAAATCCGGTTTTTATACACCCCGATGGCGAGGATAACAACAGAAAACAAAGGATAAATCATGGCATTGCCAACATTTACAATGAAACAGTTGATGGAAGCGGGTGTTCATTTTGGTCACCACACACGTCGCTGGAATCCGTTGATGACACCATATGTTTACGGGGTCAAAGACAAAATTCACATTATCAATTTGAATAAAACCGCACCGTTGTTGTATCGCGCCCTGGTTGCATTAGAAGCAATCACCGCCGCCGGTGGCAAGGTTTTGTTCGTCGCAACCAAACACCAGGCCAAAGACATCGTCAAAGATGCGGCTGAACGTTGCGGACAATTCTATGTGAACAATCGTTGGTTGGGTGGTATGTTGACGAACTGGACAACGGTTTCGCAATCTATCCGCCGCTTGAAAAAAATGGAAGCCGACATTGAAAACGCTGATAAATTGGGTTTGACCAAGAAAGAAGTTGGCGTTATGACCAAAGAAGTCGCGAAATTACGCGAAGTTTTTGGCGGTATCTTGGAAATGCACGGCACGCCCCAGGCGATGATTGTTATTGACGTTCCACGTGAAATGAACGCGGTTCGCGAAGCGAAAACATTGGACATTCCAACAATCGCAATTTGCGATACAAACGCAAATCCAGAAATGGTTGATTACCCAGTTCCGGGTAATGATGACGCGGCACGCGCATGCCAACTGTATTGCGATTTGTTCGTTGATGCAATTTTGTCGGGTATTGAAAAACGCTTGGGCGGTGCAGCTGGTAAAAAGGTTGAATCGGATATGGCAAATGTTGCCGCCGATGAAATCGAAGCCGATGCAAAAGACGCCGAAGTAAAACAGAAAACCAAAAATATGGTTGCACGTGAAACACGTCGCAGCAAATTGGCAGACAAAGCCGACAAATAATGACATTATTCGTGGCGTGATATCACGCCACGAATAACTGGTATTTATTATGAAATTAAAACAAATTATATCTTGTCTGGTTCCACGAATTGAATATACCGGTGTGTCGCACGTTGCAGATATGGAATTTGAATCAACATCTGGAACAGCAATGGTGTTGAAACATTTCAAGACCTTGGGCGAAGAAATTGTATTCAAATGCTATGAAAAGCAAACAGATATTTATCGTGGCTTTGTGGTCAAGAATATGAAATACGGTTTCTTTGGTAATGTGTGTGAACGCATCAACGATGCGATTGCCAGTGCAGATGATGCATGGTTTCGCTTT
>CAMOCR010000005.1 GCA_946611025.1 uncultured Alphaproteobacteria bacterium
AAATACAGAATTGATCCATACAACCATAGTACGCCTCATAACACGCCTGGTCATATATACCACTGGGCGCAACACGCGCACGAACAGTTGTACCATTTTGAATCGCCGATTGTTTTTTTGCAGCGACGGCACCAAACGCACCATCGCCCACACACATCAAACCAATCAACGCCCCCAGTAATATTCTGTATGTCATGCTCTCTCCCCTGGACCCTTAAAACTTACATATTTATATCTTCACAAGATTCAATTTCTTGGCAGAATTCTTTTTCACCGCCCGACGCCATTCCAACCAATCCGGCACCAACCGCACCAACAACACCACCAATCGCGGTGCCCCACCCCGGGCTGACCATGGTACCTGCCGCCGCGCCACCAGACAAACCACCCGCGGCTGCCTTTAACGCAGATGTCGCCTTGGATTCACCACCAGTTTCACAAACCTGTTGCATGCGGCAAACATGGCAATTACGCAACGATGGTTCAAACGCAACACTGCGGATATAACTGTAATTCTTGTTATTCGTATCTGGATTTTCAACTTTATATGTACTTAAACAAGCATTACGTGCTGTCTCTATATCTTGTTCGCGTGACAATTCGGCAATTTTTGTTTCCAGCGCACGTAACGCACGATTTTCTGCACTGATATTTGCAACAATTTTTGCACTATTGAACACACTGTCGCCCAAACTTCTGCGATCAGCCGGTTTTTGGCTGTCACTGCACGCGGCAACCGTTTTATCTTTTTCAAATTGTTTAAAGAATTCGTCAACCGCATTTGATGCATTTTCACGAACTGTTTGACGCAATGCAATCATTTCGGCTTCATTTTTTGGCAAAACCATTAAACTTTCAACCGTCGAATCGTTTGGCAGACAAGACATATCGGTACCACAAACTTTGCCCAATTCTGCACCAAAATAATTCAGACACCCCTGCATCAATTGATAATCCATTTGCAACAATGTCGCCTGGACAATAATATCAAACTGGTTTTCATTTTTGCACGACGGGAACATCGTTTGCGGACACAATGCAACAATTTCGCTGGTCTTTTTACCAACACATTCTGGCGCGGTAAAGTTTTCACCACACTTATTACGCAAACATTTATCAACATCGTTTTGACAAAATTGGGTACGCAAATACCCCAACTTATCGCTGACCGCCGACTTGATTCCCGGTATCATTGATTCGCAATCATTAATAACCGGACATACACCCGCCGCAACTTCGACATTTGTTAAACACGCAGAATTTGTTTCGGTTGAACAACCCGTTTCCAAACAATCTTGAATCCGCGCCAGACATGTTTGACGCGTATATCTGTCTGCATATTTTGATGCATCGACCAAAATGCTTTGCGCTTCGGCATCCCAGTCGGTCAAAACCAACGAACGCACCGCCATACACTGGTCCAGCACGTTTTCACATGCATTTGCACGACGACCCAACAAATCGGCATCTAAACAATTTTCAAAGTTTGAACCACAACCACCTTTGTCTGCGATGCACGATTTATACGCCAACAAACATTCGCCACGATTGTATTTGTTTGTTGTATCCAACATTTCCAAACGCGCCTTGCGTACAGCGGCTTCGGCGGTGCGTTTGTTCGCGTTTGCATTTGATTTTTGTTCCGCCAGATATGAATCAAACGCCTTGCAATCGGCAACAATTTGACGCGAATACAACATTTCTTCCATATCCGCCTTGGTGCCACACGATTGCAATTCGGTTGCGCAATATTCCGCCGCCATTGCATACAGACCATCACCAATGGTATCGTCCGCACCCAAACCGTCATCCGTATCATCATTATTTAACCAATCGGCAAAACTGATTCCCGATGCACGCGATGACCGTTTTGCAGATTCAGATTCACCAAACACCAACGATGCCTTGGAACCCAGCTGTTCGCGTTCGACCCCTTCGGTGTACAACTTATCGGCCTCGGCTTGAATATCTTGAATTTCTTTAATCAGTTTTTTCGATTTATTAATATTTGCCGAACACGCACAACGGCCACCTTCGCTTTCGTCCAACAAACAAAATTCATCCATACATGCACGATATGCATCACGACAATTTTCATTCGTTTCCACAGTCACCGGATTTGTATTTTCCCCCGGTGTGACAACCACACCAGATGAAGATGAATTATCCTTGGGCGAAGAAAGATTCGCGACTGAAAAATTACGCGCCGCCGCCATTGACACACGCCCAACACCAATTCGCGCCGTTTCATCACGAACTGCAGACGATGCAACACATGGCACCATGCATAACAACAAGGCAAAAATCCTGATTTTCATGTTTCCAGACTCCCACATTATTATGTCTAATTTTACCAGATAAATGCCCCCCGCGCAAGCAGATTAAAAAAATCTTGCAATTTTTTGTTCGGCGCAATATGATATTTCGCATAAAGATTTATGACAAAAATCAAGGGTAAAATATGGCAAAAGATGATGTAATTGTTTTTAGTGGTGTTGTCGAAGACAAATTACCAAACACAATGTTTCGTGTAAAACTGGAAAACGGACATGAAATTTTGGCAACCGTCTGTGGCAAGATGCGCAAATTGCGCATTTGGGTAAATGTTGGTGAACATGTTCGTGTTGAAATGACACCATATGATTTGGACAAGGGGCGCATAACTTTTGTTGAACGCGTTCGCACAACCCCCGACCAAACCGCCGCATAATATTTCGTCCCGTTTTACAACGGGATTTTTTATTGATTTTTTATTAAATACCGCTTGCCCCAAATCACGCTTTTTTGATATCATTATAATTATAACTAAGGATGAGAAAGGTATTATCTTTTCTTGCGGTGTTTTTTGCATGCATCGGCGTTGCCGATGCTGCTGTGCGTACAGCGAACACAACCACGCGCGGTGCCCAGACGGTGACGTCACACACGGCAACAACACGTGGCGATGCGACCCGGACACCATCGCGCACCATAACCAGCCGTGAAACCGCACCCGTACGCGCAACCATATCACGCGGAACCGTATCCACCACACCATCGCGTGCAAACACATCACGTACCGCGACACAACGTGACCCATCACGCGCTGCCACATCGCGCAATGCGACAACCCAAACGGCACGAACTGGTATCGTGCGGACGGTCAAGACCCCATCGCGCATATCGCGCGCCGCAACAAATTCCCAAACATTTGGTGCGGGTTATAATTCATGTCGCGATGCATATTTCACATGTATGGATCAATTTTGTGCAACCGCCAACGACACATATCGTCGTTGCATTTGTTCGTCACGATTAAACGAAATAAAAACCAAGCAACGCGCGCTGGGTGATGCCGCCGACCAAATCCAAGATTTCAAAGATTTGAATATCGAAGTAATTCCCAAAACCGCTGCCGAAGTGAACGCAATGTTATCGGCAACCAGTGGTGAAATTGCTGCATCGCGCGCCAAAGACACATCTGATTCCGCGAACAAGTTGGCGGGTATAAGTGCGGTGTTGTCGGGAACAAAATCAAAATCATTATCAACGGCGGGAACACTGGACATTGCAGGTGACATTAATGCAATATGGGCAACGACCGATTTGGCATCGGGCGCAAACATTGCGAATTTGACGGGCGAAACATTATATAACGCCGTTCATTCCCAGTGTGCAAACTTGGTCGCCGAACACTGTGAATCAACATCAACATTGAACATGGTTATTGCCGCGTACGGAATGTACATTGAAAATGATTGTACCCAATTATCAAATGCGCTAGGAAAACAAAAGACCGCCGCGAATGCAACAATTCGTGAAACTGAACGCGAAATGAATGTTGCACGACTGGAAAACTATAATGCACACAATTCAACATCAATAAACGATTGTGTTGCACGGGTACGTGCCGACATCACCGCCGACAACGTGTGCGGAACCGACTATGTACACTGTTTAGATGTATCGGGGTTGTATTTGAACAAGACAACCGGCGAACCAATATATACGGCTGATTTTTACCAATTGGAAACAATGGTGTCATTATCTGGCGACATACTGACGAACCAAACAAATCGTATGTTGGTCACCGAATTAAATCGCAAACGCGCGTTTGCCGAAACCAGCCTATCAACATGTCAAGATTTGGCTGACGATGTTTGGGATGAATTCATGCGCCAGGCAATCACCGAAATATACCAGGGGCAACAAACCAGAATTCGCAATGTCAAAGACGAATGTTTGGATGTTGTAAATAAATGTTATGATTCCCAGACAAATTCATTACGCGACTTTAGTAATACCAAGGAACAATTATTGTTGGGTTCACAACTGGAATTATCTGAACAATTGTGCCAAGAAAAACTTAGCGCGTGCAGCAATCTGTACGGGGGTGGTTCTGCGGGTATGCAAGAATTAATCAATACCATGCGTAATATTACCAGTCAAAAAATCGCCCAAAACTGTTTGACCACATTACAAGAATATGTATCAAACATTTGTGCCGTTCCACCAAGTGATACCGCACATTCGTATCCATACGCATGTCGTGTTTATGCCCCGGGCGAACAAAAATATGCAATGAATTGGAAATGCCAAAATAAAACATTAAATCAAAACAAAATGCAAATTTATGGCAACAACAATAACGATGATAATTCGGGCGATTCTGGCGACACCCCCAGCACCACTGTTGGCGGTTATTCATGTCCGGCATATAAAATGTACACAAGTTGTAACGCCGGGTATTATATGTCCAATTGTGCCGATGGTCTAACAGATGCAACACCAGCTGCGGGCAACGCGTGCCTTAAATGTCCCGACAATTATACATGTTCCGGCGGCACATCATGCCCTGTCCCAAATCAGCCGGAACCAACCGAAGAAGAAGACACAGAAGAAGCAATTAACTGTGGCGATGATTATGTTGGCAGCTTGTACCAAAAGGTTGTCACCTATGCCATCCAGGCATGCATGCGTCCATCGGTCAAAGACGAAATTGGTAAAGACACCACCGTCACACCGATATCTGCATCTGTGTTACAAGATGTCAACGCAACAATGGATTCTGTGCGGACATCCATGTCGAACGCATTAAAAACGGAATGTGAACGTTTGGGCGGTTATTGGGTGGCAACGGGATATGTTGAAAAGGAAAATGAAACAGATCAAACCACCGGTGCAAATATAGATTTATATCAACGCTTTTACGATGAAACTGGTGCAAACAAAAAATGGGGTTATTGTGCAAACCCAGACAAAGCGGCAACATATTATGGCAACACGACCCAAAGCAACAACACAACAACCGACACAGGTGAATAAACGCAACTTGCCAGTACTATAAAAATTTGATAGAATAAACAACAGAGAGAAAAAGACCATGAAAAAAATATTTTTAGTATCATTGATTTCATTGCTGACTTTTGATGGCGCACATGCTGCGGGTGCATGGTGGGAACACGATACAATTTGCCGGCTAAGTCCATCTAATTGTTATGCAACAATGGGTGCGGGATATTTCTTTGACACGACCGACCCGGCCAGTTGGGACATCACATCAAATTGCTGGGGTAAAAAATATATTTGCGCCGATGCATTAAAAAACACAACCGGCTCTGATTCTGTACCAATGGGTCGCGCCGAAATTGCCGATGCATCACGCATAAACAGCGACTTTGATATAAATGTGTTAAACGGCGATTGTTTTGGCGTACGCAAGACATCATCGGGTGGTGCAATGGCATCTGTGAACGGTAACTTTGTGCGCGTATGGTGTGCGGGTATTTTGGATAACCCCGATGACGAATATCTGGAAAATGGCGAAATAACATCGGGCGTACAACCAACATGTACCCAGTTGGCAACCAACGGATATGTCGGCATTCAAAATGGAAAATGCTTTGGCAAACATTATGATGAATCACAATATGCAATTCAATGCGATGGTGAAACACCAACATTGATTGTGTTAAATGGTGCCGACCCAACGGGCGTGTCGTCTAATGCCAATATTAAAACCCAGGCGGATGCGGACAATTGGTTTAATAAAATGCACACTATCGCAACGGGTAAACAACAATAATAAAAAATAATGATTATAAAAAAACACCCATCAAACGATGGGTGTTTTCATTTACTAAAACAATTATGCTGCTTTTTTCGCATCGGCAAATATTTCAACCGGTGCCTTTTTACCACTGACAACATTTTTATCAATTACGATTTCTTTTAATCCATCTTTGTCTGGTGCATCAAACATTGGGCCCAACAAAATCTTTTCCAAGATTCCGCGCAACCCACGTGCGCCAGTCTTGCGTTCAACCGCCATTTTTGCAATTTCACGCAACGCATCGTCTTTGATATTTAATTTCACACCATCCATTTCCAGCATCGCAACAAATTGTTTCACGATTGCATTTTTTGGTTCAGTCAAAATTTTGACCAACGCATCTTCGTCTAAATCTTGCAATGTTGTAATCACCGGCAAACGCCCAACCAATTCTGGAATGATACCGAATTTCACCAAATCGGCTGGCTGAACATCGCCCAAATAATTCTTTGATTCGCGTGCTTCTTTGGATTCTACTGTGGCACCAAATCCAATTCCGCGGCGGTCACTGGTGCGATTTGCAATTATTTTATTCAGCCCATCAAACGCCCCACCACAGATAAACAAAATCTTGCTGGTATCTAATTGAACGGTGGCTTCACCTGGGTGCTTGCGCCCTGCCCCACCGGCTGGGACATTGGCAACGGTACCTTCGACCAATTTCAATAATGCTTGTTGCACACCTTCGCCGGAAACATCACGTGTCAACGATGGGTTTTCAGATTTGCGTGCAATTTTATCAATTTCATCGATATAAATAATCCCACGTTGTGCGCGTTCAACATCAAATCCGGCATTCTGCAACAGGCGTGTCAAAACACTTTCCACATCATCACCGACATAGCCCGCCTCGGTCAATGTGGTGGCATCGGCAATTGCAAATGGCACATCCAAAATGCGCGCCAATGTTTGTGCAAACAGTGTTTTACCCGTACCGGTTGAACCAATCAACAACACGTTTGATTTTTGAATTTCGACATTTGACGATGCGGTGACACTGTGCCGTTTATAGTGATTATACACCGCCACCGACAATGCGCGTTTCGCGGCATCTTGACCGATAATATAATCATTCAAGAAATCATAGATTTTATGTGGCGTTGGTAATTTCGCCGCATCTTTATGAATTTCTTCGGTGCGTTCATCGGTCATAATATCGTTGCACAGTGCAATACATTCATCACAAATGCAAACACCGCGGCCACTGACCAACTTTTTTACTTCATAAACGGCTTTGCCACAGAAACTGCAGAACTGTTGATTATCTGCGGCGGCGTTTGTATTTTTTGTTTTATCGTCACTCATCCTGAAATCCCTACGACTAAAATTATTTTCTGGTTAAAACACCATCAATCAAACCAAAATCTTTGGCCTTGTCTGGTGTCATCCAATTATTGCGTTCCATTGCATCGAACAATTCTTTTTCTTTGCGACCGGTGAATTCAGCCATCTGTTTAATCAATGTTTTTTTCACACGCACAGATTCCTGTAATTCGATTTCCATGTCTGTCACCTGACCTTTGACACCCGACAACGGTTGATGAATCATGATTTCCGCGTTTGGCAATGCAAAGCGTTTGCCCGGCGCACCAGCCGCCAACAAGACCGATGCCATTGATGCGACCAACCCCATACCAATTGTCGAAACCGGCGATTTAATATATTGCATTGTATCCATAATCGCCCAACCCGCCGAAACATCACCGCCCGGCGAATTTATATACATTGAAATATCGGCGTTTGGATTTTCAGATTCCAAAAACAACAATTGGGCAACAATACTGTTTGCCATGTTTGGTTCAATTTCGCCGCCAACCATAATAATGCGGTCGCGCAACAGGCGCGAATAAATGTCAAACGAACGTTCGCCACGTGGCGATTCTTCGATAACCATGGGTATAAGTGCCATACCAAATCCTTATGTTACAACATGTAATTATATCATATAAAAACCCGATTCGCGAATTTTCATAGCATTTTGTACATAAAATATAGGCAATTTTGCCGATTTTACAACCGCCACGACAAAATAAATCGTAAAAACAATGTGTTTTATTCCGCCAACACAGCAATTCCGGGCAATTCGCGCCCTTCGATATATTCTAAAAATGCGCCACCACCGGTTGAAACATAGGAAATGTCGTCTTTGACCCCGCACGATTCCAGTGCCGCGACCGTGTCGCCACCACCAACAATGCTGACCAATTTTCCGGCGCGGGTTTGTTCGGCAATCGCGCGGGCAATTGCAAACGACCCAACCGACCACACGGGCGACCATTCGGCCATGCCAACCGTTCCGTTCCAGATTACCGTTGCCGCAGATTTAATCACATCGATATCACGCGCGGTTGTCAACGCGCCCGCATCCAAGATAATGTCGTTTTCATTTATTTCATCAAATGTTTTATCGACACGCGCGGCATCACGCGAAAATTCGGTGGCAACCCCCTTGTCCAGTGGTATTAAAACATCACATTTATTTTCTTTGGCATAATTCAATATTTCTAATGCTGTATCTTTTTGATCTGGTTCGTACAACGAATTTCCAACATGTGCACCTGTCGCATAATTAAACGTTGTCCCCAATGCACCACCAATTATCAGTTTATCCGCAATCCGCGCCAGCGCACGCAGCACCCCAATTTTCGTTGATATTTTTGAACCCGCAACAATTGCAACCAGTGGTCGCACCGGCCTTTCCATAACCGCATCCAGATTTGCGATTTCTGCCGCCAACAATTTTCCCGCATAAGACGGCAAAAATTTTGTCACCCCAACGGTCGATGCATGCGCACGGTGCGACACCGCAAACGCATCGTTTACAAACAAATCAAAACCCGCCGCCAACTTTTCTGCAAACGCCGAATCGTTTTCTTCTTCGCCCGCGTAAAACCGCACATTTTCCAACAACACCACATCGCCGTCATGCATATTTGCCATGAACCCTTTGTCCAAACAATCGTCAATCAATGGCACATGCATATATTCTGCAACGGGCGCCAATGAATATTCCATATTCCGCATCCCCTTTGGCCGCCCAAGGTGTGCAACAATCGCAACACGCGCCCCCGCATCGCGCAGGGCGTTTATTGTTGGCATGCTTTGTTCAATACGAAAAGAATCTGTAATTTTTCCATCGACAATTTGCACATTAAAATCATCGCGCAGCAACACATATTTCCCGCGAACATCAACGCCATCAATCGTGCGAATTTTCATTTTTAATCCTTTCCTTTACCGGCCCATAAGATTTCCTGTACTGTTCATTTATACCATATTTTTCAATTGCATGTAAATGTGATTGTGTGGGATATCCCGCATTTTTATCCCATTCATATTGTGGGTACTGTTTTGCCAAATCATGCATAATTTTATCACGTGTTTCCTTGGCAACGATTGATGCCGCGGCAATAGACATCGACTTTGCATCCCCACGCACCACCGATTCGCCCGTGATATTTTTCGGCACGCGATTTCCGTCAATCAAACAGAAATCTGGTTGCACCGACAATGACGCAACCGCGCGTTCCATTGCACGCATAGATGCCCACAGTATATTTAATTCATCTATTTCCGCGGGCCCACATTGCCCCACCCCAAAAATACAATTTTGCGTTATCCAATCATACGCCACCGCACGTTGCCGCGCGGTCATTTGTTTTGAATCGCGAATAACAACCGGAATATCAATATCAAAATGCGGAAACACAACCGCCGCCGCAACCACCGGACCACACAGTGGGCCGCGGCCGGCTTCATCGACACCGGCGATTAAACCACCCCGCGCCATTTCCAACGAAAAATCTGGATTTGTTTTCATGCACAAATTAAATCGACAAGCGGTTTTGAACGTATTCGTCTTCGCTGTTGTACAATGGCCATTGCCCGCCCGCCAAATCTTCCATTGACGACAATGGTTGATTTAACCGCGCACGATACAACCACAAATTAGACATCACGCGTTTAATATAACTGCGCGTTTCATATGCCGGAAAACTTTCGATATACAGCAATGGGTCATTCGTATCAAAAGTTTTTTCGAACTTTACCAATGTTCCCATACCCGCATTATATGCCGCCAACATTTTTATAATATTGTTTTGAATATTTGGGTGCGCCAACAAATCAACAATGTATTGCTGGCCTAAAAACATATTGTGTTCGGGCTTTGACATATCGATTTCATCCATCTTTACATTGTTGCGCCGTGCAACACGCTTGGCGGTGCTGGGCATAATCTGCATTAAACCATTTGCGCCCGCGCCAGATTTTGCGCCAACCTTGAACCCGCTTTCTTGTTTTGTAATTGCCAACAGCAACGCGCGGTCAATTGACCAACCGCCCATTGGTTCCCAATCAGGCAACGGATATTGCGCCGTGTAAATAATATCGTCATCAATTTCCAAAATACCGCGGTCACGAATAACACTGGATGCCTGAATCGACACACGTGGCAAACCATATGCGGTGGCAACCGAATTGACCGCATGCAATGTACGGTCACTGGCACGTGATGTTATAAGATATTTCAGGTATTGTTCCGCACGGTCTTTTTTATCAACCTGCAACAACGCCAGCGCCATTTTTCCATATTTTAATTTACGCAATTCATCAAAATCTTCGTCTGTGCAATCTTGTTCAAAGAATTCATATTCGGGTCTGTCCCCCAGCATTGTTGCCGACAGCGCACCATAAAACGCCATTGGATGTGCCGCCGAAATTGCCCAGAATTTTTTTGCGGTTGTCCGGTCGCCATTTGCATCTGCCGCGCGTCCCGCCCAGAATGCCGCCTCTGTCTTGCGGGCATTGTTGATTTGTTGCAAATCAAGAATTCGTGAAAAATATTTTTGACTCTCTTTATATTTTTCTTCTTTGAAATACAACAACCCCATCGTCCACAGACCATATTCACTTTTTGCATCCGATGCGACAAAGCCCCATTTTTTCGCCAATTCATATTCACCGTTTGTGTAATATATATATGCCAAACGACCCGCCAGCCGCCCATAATCCGATTCGGTCAATTTACGTTTGAACGATGAATCTTCTAAAATTTGTCGTGCGGTTTTTGTGCTGCCGCTGCGAATCGCTTTTTTGAATTGTGTGATTTTTTTATCAATCGAACCCGAATACTGTTTCGCCGTCCATGTTTCAGATTGTGCTGTTTCAATCGATTCACTGCCGGAAATTGGGCTGGGCAATTGTGGTTTACGCACAGAAACCTGTTTTATATTTGCCAATTTCGCCATGCGCTCTGCCCCCGGCATGTCATAGTACTTGTCCATCCATGCGGCGACTTCGGCACTTTTGGTGTGATATGTTTTTGAAATGTATCGCTGATATAAAACTTCGTTTAGCAATAATTTATCTTGTAATTGTTTTTGTAATTTTATTGCCGTGTCAATTTTTTCGTTATCTTGTAAAACGAAAATTTGGGTATATAAACTGGCATCGACATCCGACAAAACATCCGGCACCGCCGCAAACGCGGCGCATGGCAAAAGCATTGCGAAAATAATCCCAATGAATTTATTCATGTCAAAACAGTGATGTCTTTGGCAATTTGCAGACCACCGCTCCCTCATCATCCTCTGGTATTTGGTCAATAATTTTTTTGAAATCTGATATTTTTGAAAACTTGCGATACACAGACACAAACCGCACAAACGCAATCGGGTCCAGATTCAGCAACGAATCGGAAACCATTTGTCCAACCAAACTGCTGGGTACAACATCATCGGCGGTTTCCGTTTCCAATCGGCGATGAATAGACGTCACCAATTTATCAATCTGGTCATCACCAACATCGCGATTGCGACATGCCAATTTAATACTGCGCGTCAATTTTTCACGGTCGAACGGTTCCAGTTTCCCACTGTTTTTGCGCACGGTTAAATCGCGCATCTGCACACGTTCAACGGTTGTGAATTTTGCGCCACATTGGTTGCACACGCGACGACGGCGAATAACCGCGTCTTCGATATCGGGGCGTGAATCTGCAACACGACTGTCACTAGAATTACAATATGGGCATCTCATGATTATATAACCGTAGCAATCAAACCGTTTTCGTGCAAGCATAATTTATAAAAATTGCCGATTCAAAAAATGCATTTTTTATAAAAATCAAGACATTTATTTTAATTTACCCCCTTGCGCCCTGCTTTTTAATTACCCCGAAATATGATAAAATACATGTATTAACAAAGACAGAGAGAATGGACAAATACCTGAATAAAATCTTAGCAGGTGACTGCATTGACGTTATGCGCGGTATTCCCGATGCATCGGTTGATGCAGTATTTGCCGATTCCCCATACAATTTACAATTGGGCGCAAAAACATTGTATCGCCCCGAAGATCAAACGGCGGCACGCGCCGTTCGCGATTCATGGGACGCATTTGCCAGCACCGCCGAATACGATGATTTTACGCGTCGTTGGGTTGCCGAATGCAAACGCGTATTAAAACCCGATGGCGCATTCTGGACAATCGGCAGTTATCATAACATTTTCCGCATCGGCGCAATTTTACAAGATTTGGGTTTCTGGGTATTAAATGACATTGTTTGGGTAAAGACAAACCCCATGCCGAACTTTCGTGGCACGCGTTTCACCAACGCACACGAAACACTGATTTGGGCAACCCCACACAAAACCGGCAAATACACATTTAATTATGAAACCATGAAGAAATTAAATGGTGGCAAACAAATGCGTTCCGATTGGGACATCAACATTTGTCTGGGCGATGAACGCGTCAAAGATGCCAGTGGGAAAAGCCTGCACAACACGCAAAAGCCAATGGATTTATTGCGCCGTGTGATTTTGGCATCGACCAAGCCGGGCGACATTATTCTGGACCCGTTTGTTGGGTCGGGCACCACGGCGGCGGCGGCGCGCGAATTGGGTCGCAACTTTATCGGCATTGACCGCGAAGAATCATATGTCACGGCGGCACGTGAACGCGTTGCAAACATCACCCCAATTGATTTAAGTGATATTGAGGTTTCCGCTCCCAAACGTGCCGAACCACGTGTCGCGTTCAATGAACTTATCGAAGCGGGTCTGTTATATGTTGGTCAAACATTGGTTGGGCCACGTGGCGACCGCGTTATGATTTCACACGATGGTCAATTGGTACACACATTATATGGCAAGGCATCAATTCACGTCATGGCGGCACGCATACAAAACACGGTCAGTTTTAATGGCTGGGATTATTGGTCGGCACAAAAGCGCGATGGCACATTGGTTCCAATTGATGAATTACGCAAATACATCCGCAACATAAAGCGCGACATGAAACAAGCCGCATAACCAAAGTTAAAAAAACCGCCCAAACGGGCGGTTTTGTTTTCTTTAGAACAACTTGAACTTATAGTTCGTACCTGCGCGGAACGATACATCGGCATTCGATATACCCGCCCCTGCATTGATTGACCAGCGATTAGACAGTCCCATCGCCGCGCCAACTGCCGCTGCCGATTGCCCGTTAAAGTATCCATAACCGGCACCGACCGACACTTCGCCGCGTTCAACACCCGACACCGCGACCGAAGACAATGCAACCGCGCCCGCGACACCCGCCGACAAATTCTTGTCCAGCGATTCAACGCGCTTGTCGGTGTACGAATTCGCCGCCGCAATTGAATCTGCTGAGATTGAATCAATCGCCGCACTTAATTGGTTCAGGTTTGTTGCCACACTTGCGGTATTGGAAACATGCGTACCACTGACTGTTGCCATGTCACCAACGGTATCGTTAACCAATTGCAATGTTGCATATGTTGATGCAATGTTACGACCCTGGCCATCATTTGTTGCATTAACAGCATTTGTCGCATCTGTTGCCTTGGCAACAGTTGTTGTTCCGTCAACAATCTTTTGAATTTTCTGGGCATTAGACGCCGCAGCATTATCCAAACTCTGCAAGTTTGTTGCGACCGATGCCGTATTTGACAACCAGCCATTTGTCGTGTCCAGCGCCGACATTGTGCCAATCGCATTATCCAACGCAATCAAGTGGTCTTCGACCGTTGTACCAACAGCCAAGTTCCCCTTGTATTCGCCACCGACAACATTGCTTGTGTTGGTGCTGTTGTTTGTTTCATGTAACGTTTTTACACCATTTTCATTGGAAACCAACCCATGCACTTTACCCATGTTGTTCGCCAATGTATCAACTGCACCGGCGACATTGTTAATTGCACCCTTAACCGTATTTGCACCATTTAACGACCCAGAATTGCTGTTTGCCGTACTTGCGGTAAATGTTGCATTTTCGGCGGTATTTTCAATTTTGGTTTCAACCGCAGTTTCGGTTTGATATGCACCACCCTGGCCATTGGTATTTGCCAACGCAGTTGTAATGGCATTATCAACTTCGCCCTTGGTATATGCATCAGTGATGCCATAGCCCGACAATGTTGTTGCTGCGTCTGCCTTGGTCGCCAATGCTGTGTCAACTTCGCCCTTGGTATATGCATCAGTGATGCCATACCCCGACAATGTTGTCGCTGCATCTGCCTTGGCCGCCAATGCCGTGTCAACTTGTGTCTTGGTATATGCATCAGTGATGCCATAGCCAGCCAATGTTGTTGCTGCATCTGCCTTGCCTGCCAACGCGGTTGTAATAGCACCACTAACCTGAGTTGCTGTTTGATAACCGGCATCATTATTCAACGCGGTGATATTTGCGCCCGATTGCAATGCGGTATTTGCCTTGCCCAATAATGTTTGAACATCACTTGACAGTGCCGACTGTGCAACCGACCCACCGGTCAATTTCGCGCCATCCAGTGTGCTGGCACTTGTCAAAACAGCATTACCACCAACCGTCATTGTACCAGACACCGCCAAATTTTCCGCCGTTGTATTACCGGTCAACGCGGTATCGGCCAACGCAGACGATTGCAATGCGGTTGCACCCGCCGCCGCGCCACTGCGAATTGTTGCCAGGTCATCAATCGTATCTTGTTTACCCGCCAAACCAGTTGTCAAATCATCACTGGTTGCATAGTCCGCCAGTGTCGTATCCAATGTTGATTTGTTAATCAACTTGTCGCTGAACGTTACCGTACCGTCACCGTTATCAACAACACTGGTATAGTAATTCATACCATTGATTTGAACATTGGAATCTAATGTGCCACCAACGGTTAATGTTGCACTGTTCGTGGTGCCATATTCCGTCCCCAGAATGTTGATTTCCGTTATCGTACCGGCATTGCCTGTGATTCTATCTGCGGTAGGTGTTGTACCCAATTTGGCATCCAAAACGACATTACCACCATTAAACGCGCCCGAAATCGTATCGATTGCGCCGTTATGTGTATTCAATGTTCCACCAACCAACGCACCGGTAAAGCCTGCGCCAGATGCAACCTTGACCGTATTGCTGTTTGCGGTGCTGTTGAACGCAGTTGTTCCCGACACCAGGTTTGTTGTCCCGGTACCCGTAATTGTCGCATCGGTTTCAAATGTCGCATTTGTCAAATTGGCAACATTATAGTTTTCCAACACACCGGTCGCCGCAAATGTATCACCATCGATATTTGCGACACCCGTATTGGTCAGTGTATCGGCATATGTCGTTGGGTCGGAATACAGGATACCCGCATTACGTACGCGGACACCAACATTTGAATTATTAATTTTCAATACGCCAGTTGCCGCGTTATTAATCGCCCCAGTTCCCGCCAGTTTAAGGTCATTGATTTCCGCGGTTGCACCATCAGCAACGGTCAAATCCGCCCCCGCCAGTTCCAGTCCCTTGTCTGCATCAGTGGTACCGTCACCAGTCAAGACAAACTTATTATACAGCGACTTGCTTTCCACCACAGATTCATCTTCTGTCAAATCATATTTGACTTCGTTAACGGTTGCAGATGCATCGGCGGCCTGTCCAATACCACCCGACAGACCCGTCAATTTAATCATACCATCCGCCGCGCCAGACGATTCCAGTGTTAAACCAGTTGCCGAATTGAACCACCCAAAGCCGGCATCTTTATTAACCTTTGTACCATTGGATGCGACCTGAATATTTTTAACACCCGAACCAACGGCGCCAATTAAATTACCCATTTTATATGTGACCGCACCGGTTTCAGACGCATATTTATCGGCGGTACCAAGTTCAAAGTTAATATCGCCCTTAATTCCCGCGCCATCCGCCAATGTGACAAACGACGACAAGTCTTGGATAGCGTCATCAATCGTGTTGATTGTTGCACCCGATGCGACATTGATGGTTGAACCCGCCAGATAAGCCCCCTCTGTATCAACAAGCATCGGATCATCATCTATCAAATGCAATTCACCATGTGCAACAGTAACATCTTGTCCATTTAAAGTACCAGCAACTTTGACAATACCGGTATTAGTGGCACCTGCATTAACCCACATTGTGCCGCTGCCACCACCATCTATACCACCATCCAGTGCCAGGGTTCTGTCGGCGGCGGCATTAAGTGTTAAAGCACCGCTGTTATAAATATCACTTTTAAAAATAACCCCGCCTGCTTGTACATTGTTGCCACTGAATGTGATATCTTTATTTATTGCATTAACCGTGACAAGTCCACTACCTGCATTATAAATACCAGCACCACCCCTTACCTTGCCTTCTGCATCAAGTACGGTGTCAACCACATTGTTCTTGACCACAGTATCTGTCAAAGTTATTTCACCGGCACTGTTATAAATACCGGCACCTTTACCAGCAGCTGAATTATTCTCTATAACAGAGTTAGTTAAGGTCAAACTTCCCTTGTTATCAAAGATGGCACCACCATTATTTATCGCATGATTATTCTTAATCACAGTATCTTCAATTGTGACATTTGCTGAATTTATAGCAATAGCGCCTCCAACATCCGAACTTGAATTACCCAGGTCAGATGTATCCCCACCAAATGTGACACCTTTTATTGTTGCAGTCCCAGATTGTGCGTTTATTGCACCACCACGCGCATTTGCTTCGTTCCCTGTATATGTTCCACCTGTTATATTCAGAGTTCCCTTGCTGTAAATCGCACCACCACGTGCCCCTTCGCCATTCGCCTTATTATTAACAAAATCTGCATTTGTTTCTAACGTTGCATCCGTAGCATTGTAAATTGCACCGCCACCCGTTGTGCCGTTTGCTTTATTGCCTGTAAATATACCACTAACTGTTAACTGTCCTGCATTATTATAAATCGCCCCACCTGTTTCTGCGATGTTGCCGACTTTATACGATGGTGTTAATTGAACTTCATTAAATATCGCATTAACCAAATTCATTGTCCCAGCGTTATAAACAGCACCACCTTTTTCTGCACTGTTGCCGGCAAATGTGGAATCGGTTAAATACATGCTCCCGACCTGTTTTTCACCGGCATTCAGTATGTCGCCATCTTGACCAACATGGTTATAAATGGCACCACCATTTGCCGCCTGGTTAGATACAAATTCAGAGTTTTCAACAGAAACAGCACCAGCATGAGATGCGCTGTTATAGAAATAATTATCAATGGCACCACCTGTTGTTGCTGCAACATTACCATTAAATTTGGTACCACTTATATCCAGGGCGGCATCTTTGTTGTTTCCATCTTTAAACTTTCTCATGCCCAGGGCACCAGCCGAGGCCGCAGAAGTATTGTTCTCGAAAACAGAACCAGATACAGAATTAAGTGTAGAAGTAGACACAGCCCCCAGGAACAGGCCACCAGCACCATCATCTGTCGCGCTTAACGCTTTGTTGCCACTAACAGTTACATCTGTCATTTTAACCGATTTGAACAAGTCCAAGGCACCACCAGATGCAGCCTCGTTGTTTGTAAACTTACTGCGGTTAATTTCTATATCACTTTTTGTGCCGGCATAAATTGCACCACCAAAACCACTATCACCTACTGCTTTATTGCTATCGAACACAGAATCTTCAATAACGGCTTTGCCACTTACAAACATGGCCGCGCCCAACTGATACTGTGATGTTCCCTCAACTTTATTTCTTGTAAACAAAGCATCCTTAACTGTTGTATCACTGCCCACTGTTGTGCGTACAGCACCACCATAACTGCCCGCCTTGTTATCTGCAAAAGTAGCCTTGTTATCAGCATTACCAGCTATTGTCATTTTACCAGCATTATAAATCGCACCACCATCATCATTAGAAGAACCATTTGCAAACGTTGCACCATTGGTTGCGTTAATATTTAATTCCGCACCGCTATTCACAACCATGCGCGAACCATCAATATTGATTGTCCCCGCATTCAATGTTGTTTTACCATTGGAATCAATGTTACCACCGTTAAAATCTTCCAAAGACAATGTGGTTTCTTTTGTGAACGTTAGCTGTGAACCATTCGTCACAGATATAGAATCCGCATTAACGGTTGTCCCGTTAACCGTCACGGTTGACCCATCAAACGACATTTTACCCGCATTTGCGTGTGTCGTATCCAAACGTGAAAACATATACACACCCGGTGCCGTATCGTTTGCGTTGTCATAACCACCTTCGCTGTTTATCTTTGCCGCAATCTTGTCATAAACGCCCGTGTGTTCCGCGTTCGTATAATCTTCGTTCCAACCAACACCGGCCCAATTTGCCAAATCAACATCGTTATTGATGTTGTCACCGTCCGTATCCCACTGATAATTATATGCAAATGTATCGTTGGCGGCATCTATTGCGCGCAATTCCAACGACACGGGTCCAACATACATATTACTGTTTGTCACGGAAAGAGATTGCCCAACCATATTATACGACGGAATATCGTTTTGGTATTTATCGCCATCCCAATTATTTATACGACGACCACCAATTGTCGCCTGTCTGACCGGGGCATTCGCCAAAACAATATCACCAAAAACCCATGCGTTACCCGTTGTATTCGGGTCGTTATTTGCCATCGCGGGTGCCGTTGCAATCAATCCCAATGCGATTGCGTTGCACAAAATGCCGTGGCGCAAGACCGCACGATATGCCGATGTCAATGCTTGGATTGTGGTTCTGGTTTGTTTCATGATGGACTCTCCTTTTCTGTTTTTTACTGATTACAGGCTAAAACATTTATTTTTCTTTTCAACTTTTTTTTATGTATATACACCCAATCGCGCATCGTGCGCGCGGTTGCGCGTACGCAAAATTTTATTCAATTATATGATTTTGATTTTATTCCTAAAAAAACTTTCCCCGATTCGAAAACGATTCGGTTTGGTTTATAAAACCGATTATTTCCACAATTTCAAATATTCACGCAGTAATTTTTGTTTCATGCCATCGCGGTGGGTGCCACTGGTGAAAAACATATAAAAATCACCGAACTTGGCATCTTCCCAATCAATAAACGCCACGACATCAAATGTTTTTGAATCTAAAATAAAATTGTCCCACAAATCGTTATTGTTCCAACCGTGCATAATATCTGGCTTTTCCATGCGGCGCGGTTTCAGGTCGCGAATTTCGCGCGGGTCGGCGGTACCAACAACATATAAAAATTTCGCTAATTGTTTTGCAACCCTGTCTTCGATTACATCCCTGGTTTTTTCGTCCAGCGCATGATACCCCACCCCATGAATATATTCATAGCGGCGAACCGCCACACCATCGCAATCAAATATTTGCATTTTTGGAATCTTAATCGGCGAAATCGGGCGCAATGCATCGGTTATGCGCTTTTCCCGCGTGGCAATTGCGCGCCCATCGTCACGAATTGGAAATTTAAAGACATACTTATTATCCAACACCACAACAAAATTTATACAACGGTGCCCAAACACACAACGCACATTTGGGTGGCGCGCGGTTGAAAATGATTTTACAAATCGCACATATTTATGCACCGGCGTACGCAGGCGCGCACGCACACGATGCCGCAAATTGCGCCACGGAACAAGTCCAGAAATAATGTTTGCAATAACCCCTCGCATTTTATTTTTTCCCGCCGTTGTATTTTAAATATAACTTTGAATATTCCGCCATGACTTCGACCCCCATGTATCGATAGTCGCGCTTTTCCCATGTACGCGTTGCGACATATAATGCCGGCATAAAACTTTGGAACGCGGCATCTTCCCAGTCGATAAAATATGTAATGTTAAATTTATCATCCAACATAAAGTTTTGCCAAATGTCCCCCTGGAACCAGCCGTACATATACCCCGGTTTTGCATTTGGTGTTGGTTTCAAATCGCGAATTTCCACCGGATCGGCAATGCCAATTGTATAAATCATGTTCGCAATTTGCGCGGCGATTTGGTTTCGGTGAGCACGAATCTGGATTGGTTGTACATCCGACAGTAATGTTCCATGCGCAAATTCATAGCGACGAATCGCAATACCATTGTGTTCAATAATTTGCATTTTTGGAATCTTAATCGGCGAAATCGGGCGCAATGCATCGGTTATGCGTTTTTCCCGCGTGGCAATCGCACGACCATCGCTTTTTAGCGGGAATTTGAACACATATTTATCGTTCAACAACACGACAAAATTATTACAGCCCCGCCCCACCCGCGTCTTGATTTTGCACTGTTTCATATTACGCGCATAGTGACGCACAAAACGAACATATCCAAATACACGCGGATATCGCAACATAACGCGTACTTTATCCCGCAATTTTTTGTTTGGGATAATCGCCGCAATAACATTAGATATAAAATGCCACATAATATTTATTCCCTGAACAATCCGGTTTTGTTTGCAACATCCCACCAATATTTTGAAAACACTGGTCGTACACCCGTCGACCATGGTTTAACATAATCACTGTAATGCAAACACACCAAATTATGTTTCAAATCATCAATCTGGGGTTTCGAATACAGTTTGAATATGCGCGAACCGTGTGAAATCTGGAAATTATAGCGCAATGGCAAAAATGCAATTCGCCCCTTTAATGTATAATTTAACACATCTTGGTCGGGGTTATAGTATTCGTTTTCACGCGATGCGCGAATCCATTTATCATAGATTTTTTCTTTTCTAATTTTGTCCAAGTCCATCAACAAGAATCCAGAATTTATATATCCGTCTGCACGTGTTGGCACCGCCGCAATAACATTTTTGCCCAAATCATATTCATATATATCAATCAAATCGCGAAAGAATATCATGTCCATGTCGGCATATATTATGCGCGATACATTCGGCAATAACTTTGGCAACATCAACCGATACCACATTGCGATTGGCCATTTGCGCCGCTTGGATTCATCAAAATCATGATTGCCATGAATAAAGTGAATTGACGATTTATGTGGCTTAATCGTATTGCGCATCATATCACACAGCGATTTATCAACATCTGCATCAATTACACAATATATATCATAATCGCAACGCCCCGCCGATGCGTCCAACAGCGATTTCATCGTCACCGCCGCGCACCGCGCGCCACGCGCGTTAAAGCAAAATGCCACCGGAATTTTTGTTGGGTATTTAATGCGCGGAATCTGTGTTTGTCCAACCGTCGCAATAAGCCCGTGATAACGAATGCGATCGCGGTTCAGTCGCCGCTGGGGTCGGGTTTTACCGAACAAACCAGCAAAATTTGACGTCACCTGACGCAGCAAACCATATTTGTACATAAGCACCCCCTTAACTTACATACTAGGAACATAATCAAAAACCACACAAAAAGTCAATAAATTAAAGACGATATTTATTCAATCATCATCACAATCAATCCAGCTGGATTCCCTCGACACTTCGTGTCTGCGGGCAACCCGTAACGATTTCA
>CAMOCR010000006.1 GCA_946611025.1 uncultured Alphaproteobacteria bacterium
ATGCTATAATAAAACCGAAAATTGTGCAGATAACAGTGATATTACGCAACGATGTGATGGCACAGTTAATGGCAACATAACAATAACACAAACATATTTGGTTCCTAACAGGGATTATTCAAATTGTACATGCACCCGTTCAACAACTATACAAAATGGCACTGGGACAGAAACATGTCGTTTTAATTCATCTGGTCATTTAACTAATGACTGCCGACCAGATATATCAGCCTGCGATGCGGGGTATTATGAAGTAAGTAGCACGTGTACACCTGTGGAACGCGGGTATTACAGTGATGGCACTGGAACAGAACAGACAAGATGTCCATTTGCATCAACCAGTGATGGTGGTCCAGATGCAACCGCGGCAACCAAATGTTATTTTACAAGGATAAAAGATAACAATAATAAAAGTTCAGATCCATGGGAAATACCAGTTATAGAAAACAATCGGGCATACATAACCCAGCAATTAATCGACAAATTGAACAACCAGTCCACCACCACAAATTCTGTTGAAGGCAACTAAGCCCCACCAGAATATTATCATCACTTGATTGTTATCATTCTGGGCAATCGCCCCCGTGCGTAAAAGCAATGGGAACTTTGAACTCTGCACTTTGAACTTTGAATTAAATTTTGATTGTTTTTATAACCGATGTGATTGTTTTTAATTCGTCATCACCGAATCGCCCCAGCACCCAATCAGCCGCATCTATTTTCAAATCAAAATCGCGCGGGTGTCCAATGCCAATGCGAATGCGCCGATATTCCGCACCCACCGCCGCATCAATCGATTTAATGCCGTTGTGACCGGCACTGCCACCGCCAACCTTTTCACGCAATTTACCCACCGGCAAATCCATATCGTCATGAATAACAATGATGTTTTCCGTTGGAATCTTGTAAAACCGCGCAATCGCGCCAACCGCATTCCCCGACAGGTTCATAAACGTCATCGGCTTTACAAATATTACCTTGCGGCCGTCAATATCTGCCCGCGTGGTCAACGCATCGTGTTCGTTTTTCCATGTGGCATCAGCCCCCGCCAGCGCATCCACCGCCATGAATCCAACATTGTGCCGCGTGCGCACATATTCGGGCCCCGGGTTGCCCAGTCCAACAATCATTATGGGTTTATTTTCTTGCATAGTTATATCTCTTTTTTTACTATATTATCACACAAAGGAGAAAAATATGAAGTTAAATTATAAATCAATTTTAGCAGCCACCGCATTGGCGATTGTCGCGGTACCATCACATGCGGGTCTGGTCACCGATTGGTATGCCGGCGCAACGGCGGGCATTGGCGGACAATCAGTATATTTGGATAACGACCACCACAAAAGTTTTTCCGCACAATCATATGGCGCATTGGTTGGTGTTGATTTACCCGTTGTTCGTTTCGAAGGCGAATATAACTATTTAAATGTCCAAGATTTAAGCACCAGTATCATCATGGGCAACGCATATGTTAAATTGCCAGGCTTGGTCGTTGTGAACCCATACATCGGTGTTGGTGTTGGTACAATTCTTGGTGGCGATTCGGATATTGAAAATTACAAGGCTTTTGATACCACAGTCGCATATCAGGGTATGTTGGGCGCAACATTGAACATTCCGGCATTGCCATTCAAGGTCGATGTCGAAGGTCGCGTTTTAATGGCACCAGATGTCTATGAAAAAAGGGATGATTCAATGGCGTGGCAATACGATGCGCGCATCAAACTGCGTTATATATTCTAAATTAAATGGGTTAAATTCGTATGCTGACACTGATTGACGGAAATTCGCTGTTGTTTCGTGCATATTACGGTGTGCACAGCCGACTGACACGGCGCGATGGCACCCCAACCGGTGCAGTATACGGATTTTTCAATATGATTTTACCGGTCTTTGCCGCGGCAAAGCCAAACGATTCGTTTGTCTGTGTTTTCGATGCATCGCGCATCACATTTCGCCAAGATATCTATCCCGATTACAAAATGAACCGCAGCGATACGCCCGCCGATTTATTATCCCAGGGCATTATGATTCGCAGCGGTCTGGCAGATATGGGTGTGCCGGTGTTGTGCATCCCCGGTGTCGAAGCTGACGATGTTATCGCAACACTGGCACGGCAAAACAACACGGGCGACACACGCATCATTACCAGTGACAAGGATTTAATGCAACTGGTGACGGATAACGTGTTTTTATATGACGGGATGAAGGAACGCGCCATTCGCGCGCCCCAGGTTTTCGAAAAATTTGGCGTTCGACCCGACCAAGTGATTGATGTGCAATCGCTGATGGGGGACGCCACCGACAATGTGCCGGGTGTGCATGGCATTGGACCGAAAAAGGCGGCGGAACTTATCACACGGTTTGAATCGCTGGACAACCTGTATGCGCATATCGATGAAATCGAAAACGAACGCATACGAAACATGTTGCGTGACGGGCGCGAATTAGCGTATATATCGCGCCGGCTTGTGACACTGAAAACCGATGTTGAAATGAACGGGTTAACAATTACACCGTTTGTGTTCAATACGCCGGCGGCATTGAAATTTATGCGCGATGAAATCGAAAGCGCATCATTGGCGGCGAAAATTGAAAAACTGTTTCCAATGTCAAAATTCAACCCCGCCGCCGCCACACCAGCAATGGTGTTTGCGGGGTCGGCATGTCCAACCGATATTGAACCAGACACCGCCCCAACCCGCCCCACCGACACACCGCGCGCAAATGTTGCAACCGATTTTGTCGTGATAAGAACGGCCGCAGAACTGGACGCGTTTTTAGCAAATGTAAAATCTGTTATTGCGTTTGATACCGAAACAACGGGGCTAAATCAAACAACCGATAAAATTGTTGGCATGTCGTTGGCGGCAGATTCATCGCGTGGCGCATATATTCCAATTCGGCACATGACCGCCGGCGGTGATTTATTTGCCTCGTCAACCCGCGCGCCAAACCAAATGGACATTGAAACCGTTCGTGAACATATATGGCGCGTATTCACAGACCCCAATATTACCAAGGTTGGACATAACCTGAAATACGATTTGCACATTCTGGAAAACGAAGGATGGAACACGACCGCAATTCGTCCAATTGACGACACAATGTTGTTGTCGTATGCGCTGCATGGGTCGTTGCATGGACATGGGCTGGATGAATTGGCAACGAAATATCTGGGACACACAGACATTTCGTTTTCATCGCTGTTTCCGGCTGGCACACGTGATGCGGATCGGCATTTTGATATGCTGGATATTGACACCGCCGCGCCATATGCCGCCGAAGATGCATCTGTGTGTTTCGCATTGTATGAAATGATGCGCCCCGAATTAAATGCAAATGAAAAACTGCGCGAATTGTATGAAACGTGTGATTTGCCATTGATGCCGATTTTGATGCAAATGGAACGCAATGGCGTGTTGGTAAATCGCGATGGGCTGGCACACTTGTCGGGTGCGTTTCATGAACAACTGACGAAATTGGATGGTGAAATTTGGGCATTGGCGGGACATGAATTTAACATCGCCAGTCCAAAACAACTGGGCGCGGTTTTGTTTGACGAACTGCATTTGCCCGAAAATAAAAAGCGGTCAACCGATGCCGAAACATTAAATGAAATGATTGACGCGCACCCGATTATTGAAAAAATCTTGTCGTGGCGTTCAATTGCGAAATTGGCGGGAACATATGCGGACGCACTGCCAAAACAGATTGCCGCCGATGGTCGTATTCACACCACATATTTACAGACCAGCACAAACACGGGCCGTCTGTCCAGTCGCGATCCAAACCTGCAAAACATTCCAATTAAAACCGAAATCGGCGAAGAAATTCGCAAATGCTTTGTCGCGCCCGCGGGTCGTAAATTGATATCGGTGGACTATTCCCAGATTCAGTTGCGCCTGTTGGCAGATGTGGCAAACGTGCACACGTTCCGCGAAACATTTAACGCGGGCGCGGATATTCACGAACAGACCGCACGAAAAATATTTAATATCCCAGCGGATGCGCCCGTGCCACGTGAAATGCGCCGCGCTGCCAAGACGGTTAACTTTTCCATCATATACGGCATATCGTCATTTGGTCTGGCGGGGCAATTGGGCGTGTCGCGCGCGGCGGCGGCGGACATTATAAATTCATATATGGCGGGCATACCCGAAATAAAACAGTACATCGATTACATACATGACTTTGCCACCAAAAACGCATGTGTTTATACCCCATGGGGTCGTCGCATTGAATTGCCAGAGGTTAAAAATCCCCGCATGCGTGCATACGCAATGCGTGCCGCGGTCAACGCCCCAATTCAGGGATTCGAAGCGGACATCGTTCGTCGCGCAATGGTCGAAATTGATAAAAACATTGTGCAGCCGAACGCAGACACAATCAAAATGATTATGCAGGTTCACGATGAAATCATATTTGAATGTGATGCGACGCGTGCCGATGAATTTGCGGAAAAGATTAAAGTGGCCATGGAAACCGTGACCAAGATATCGGTCCCACTGGTCGCCGAATACGTCATAGGCGAAAAATGGGGAAAATAAAAAATCCCGCAATTGCGGGATAGTTTTATTCTTGTCCACGTGTTCGCATTAATTTTTCATAATCTTCATACGATGGTATATAGTTAAATTCTTTATCATGGCTTCCACCAAAATTACATCTACACGTAAATGGAACATAATTATAACTTGTGTTTCTACACATATTTGCTATTGCATTGTTGCGACATACCGTCTTACATTGTTCATCATTTAAATCACTACTTTCGATAAATAAAATAGGACAATCATAACCATAACTTAATAATTTGTTATATACATCTCTAGTAATCCCATTTGTTGAGTTGCTTATTGTTATCATTTTGTTATGTTCTTGTACTACCCACTGTACAAATTCCGAACAAACCCTATCTGGTGCTTCTTCAACAGCTTTCATACAAGAATCAAAAACCAACTGTAGTGTTATACCATTTTTGGCGTCTTTGTTCAATTCAGCCGAAAATTTAGATGGATTAACATAACGCCACCCCATCGGATACCGCCTAAGCACTGTTTTTATTGCATCTGCTCGAACCTCTGATTTCAAAACATCACTATACGATGCATTCGGACTTATCGTTTTCAATCCATCGCAATATGCGTTTGTTGCGCCAAGCATTATCGCAAAAATTCCAAATAATATCTTTTTCATTTTATTTCAGCGCCCCCTCGCATTCGTCCGCGACCGTTGCGGCGCGTTTAATCGCACTTATTTGTGTTGCATTAAATACTGTCGCCACACCAGATGCCGCCGTGGTTGTTCCCGCCAATATGTTTGATGCAGTATTCAGGTTCTTTTCTTTTTGTTCATCGCCATCACGCACAGATTGACTGTTTGCCGATGCCGATGTGATTGTGCCCGCAATACCCGTTGTTGCACCAATGGCACTTGACACCATTGCGCCCGTTGCACGATTATCAATCTTGCTTAAATCAACCGTTTCCCATGCGGAACATTTGCTGATTATATCTTGGGTTTTGTCCAGTTCTGTATCACTTGCGGAACCATCAATGCGCGCCTGCATACGAACATTCGCCAAAACCTTGGTCGCCGCGATACAGTTATTTATTTGGCTTTGTAAATCGCCTTTTACTTTATTAGTTCCGGCGATAACCGTTCCCGCAATATTTGTTGCCGCCGCTGTTGCCATGGTGCCGGTACGAATATTACCCAATGTTTTTGATTTTTTGTTTAATTCATCTAAATAACCACCTAAATCTGCAGATTTAACATTTTCGTTTTTCAGGCTTTTTGCCACTTCATCTGGGTCAATAACGGCGAATACAATTTGCGCTTTTTGCTGTTCAACCTCTAATTCATTTAATATACGTTCCCATTCTTCGATTTCGCTGTCAACATTTGCCTTGGCAAGTCCAGTCCCCAACGCGACACCACCTGCAACGGTTCCAACACCAGTCACCGCGGTGTTGATTCCCGCCATGGTTTTCATGTGCGCCATTTCATTTGATATGCCGTCACATGCGACACGCACATTTTCAACCGCATCGGTCAAATCCGATGCATTTGCAACAAATGGCATCACCACCACAATCGCAAATATTGATACTATTTTTCTCATGTTCCCCCCGTTAAATTAAAACCGGTATGATCCAGACAAACGGATATTGTGTAATTGAATATCGTTGTTGTACTGGAATCGGTAATCAATACCAAACTGCGCCCCAATTGCCGACAACAATTCAACACCAGCGCCAATGTTTGCCCACAATGGATTTATTTCAACATCGTAATCGCTGTATGATTTTGCGGTTGCGAATTTATATTGCACGTCTGCCGGCATGCCCAACACATCATATTCAATACCAATTGATGCATATGGGCGAATCTGGAACCATGGCGATGTATAGATGCGTTTTTGTGCGGTCAACGAATACCCTGGTGTGAATATAAAGTATCCGTCTGATTTCATGCGCATGTATGTATCATCCCCAGATTCTTCGCGAACACTGAAACCAAAATTATATCCCGCACGTGCATACAAATTGCCAACGATATATTGATTCAACCAATCGTGCATCAAACCCCATTCGCTGATTAAACTGAATGCGGTACCCGAACCACTGATATCGTCAACATAGTTTTGTTCGCGCGACAAATCAATCAGGTGTGCATCAACAAACGCATTTCCATAAAGACGGAATTTGTCACCCAAGATTGTCATCAAATATGCACCCGCCCCGATATTCGTATCGGCAACATCAACCTTGACCGCACCATTGATTGTTTCACCCGGCACATAACTTAAATCAATTGTATCGTCGTTTTTCGATGACATGTGTGAAACACGTGCCGCCAACCCCAAGACGGTTCTGCGCGATGCCTGCCAATCAAAGCCCGCGGTTAAGTTAAAGCGATTACCGTTCACCGTTTTGCCATCGCGCACATCTTGGCGGAATAAGCCAAAGTCCGCATCGAACCACAATTTGTGCAGATTGCGATTACGATTCCAAATAAATTCATCAAACATATGGTCTTCGAAATCACGGAACGATGTATGTTCGTTTAATGCAATGCCCCCGGCAATTTGTTCCATTTCGCGCGGCTGTGTCAAACGTGCGAACCGAGCCAATGGTGTGCCATTGCGATCAATGACATATTGTTCCATGCGGTTATATAATTCTGTTGCCAATTCTGACAAATTGGTTCCGTCAAATGCAACCGGAATCGCTTCGATTGGTGAATCCCCCGCAAAGCCTGCATCTGCCAAGCCGCCTGCAATCATATTATCCAATGCGTTTGCAGATTCGACTTCGCCATCGGTTGCGTCATCGACACGCGCGACAATCGGTTCAATGTCAAACACCTTGACCGGTCCACCAAAGCGCGGATCGAATACGATATACAAACTGTCTGTGGTGCCATCGTTGTCATAGTCGCGCACCGACAGATATATTGGTAAATCGTCTTCGGTATCTCTGTTAGCACTGTTTGTAATACGATCACTTGCCGGATCAAAATCATCCAACGCATCAAAATAATTAAAGCATCTTGAACCGTCTGCATTACAGAAATTCACATACAAATTGCGAATCTTGGTATTCAAATCTTGCAATCCTTGGTCCGCATACAGCAACCATATCGCCGACCCCGCATCAACAACATTATATAAATTTATACCAATCTGGGGTGCGACCAATGGTCCACCATCCAGCGCAACACCCAAATTCCCCATATCAACATCACTTATGAATTTGCCATCAACGTGAATCAGTGCGTTTGCCGGATCGTTTGAATGATTTGTAATTTGCCCCAATGTACTGTCGTCCGCCAATGAAACATCAGCCCAATAATCATATGTTGTTGTGTTCGGTGCAATACCAGTCGCGAACGGCAACACCGCCGCGTGCAGAGCACTGTTATCATCAAATCTATAATCGCCGCCAACCGTCATGTGTTCCAAACCGAATATCTTGACACCACCCGAAACATCACCACCAACCGTCACATCTAACCAATTACCCGCTGGTGCAGCAGCTATTGTTAAATCTTTTGCTGCGATATATCCACCGACATTTAAATCACTGGTGTTAATAGTCATATGTGTTGAATCAGATTGATTAATTCCACCAACTAATATATTTGATGCGGTAATTGTGTAATTGTCATTCGTAATATTTATGTCGCCACCACTTAATGTACCAGCCACCCCCTGATACAATATACCAGTATTAGTTAATTTGCTATTAACTTCTGGTCCAGATAATGCACCATCCAATTTCATACCATTGCTGGTAATTATTGCCGTTGCGGTTGATGCATTGGTAAACGCCGCAGCCCACAACAGACCACCCGTGTCTATTGTCAAAGATGAATTATTTGTAATACCACCCAATTTTAAATCTGAAACACCATCAGTTGTTGTCAAAGACAAAGTTCCGCCATTTGTAATATCACCACCAACAACAGAACCAGCAGAAATATTTGTTGTTGCGCCATTTTCAATGGTCATACTTTTGCCAAAGTCCATTGCACCAGCAATTGTGTATGTCGTATTTGTTCCATTTTCTGCTGTAAACCCATAACTTGAATTTGTTGTGTTAACAATTGCAAAACTGTTGGCGTCAAATGTTGATGTGCCATCAATGTTTAACATTCCACCTGATGCGCCTTGGACAACATTACCAGATACAGATACCGCCCCCGTCACATCAATATCATCACTGGTTATGGTTGTATTACCACCAGTTAGCGATAATGAATTCATTGCAACGCCATTGCCCGAAACATCTGCTGTCCCCGCAGATACTGAAAAATCACCCGTTTGAACATCACCACCATTTGATGTAATGGTGACACCACCTTTATTTGATGTAAAATCACCAAATGTAATATCATCTGTTGCTGTGGCGCTAAATGTTCCAGAATTTGTTATTGCCGCACTTGATGTAATCGTACCGTCGATCACAGTTGCACCCAAGTCAACCGTTCCATAATTTGTTATTCCCGCCAGTGATATCGTTTTTGCATCAACATCTAATTTCGCGCTGGTATTTGATTCGTCACCAACAGTTATCAAATTATTAAACTGTGCCAGATTCGTTGCACCCGCATTCAATGTACCATCAATTGTCGTTGTACCCGAAACCGACAAATCTTGTTTAGAACCGACTTTCAGTGTTTTGTCCGCGGCGACCAACAAACCGCCAGAAATGCCGACATTTTGGTTATTTGTCTGGTTTTCCAGTGCAAATGCATCTGTACCGGTTATAACCATACCAACCGTACTGGTTGTTGCATCGTCAAACCATACACCATTGGAAATATTTATTGCACCATTTGTCGCTGTGAACGAATTACCATGCATAATAAATTCACCATTTGCCGATTCGTTCAAAGACTTAGCAGTTGCATCACCAGAATAAATTTCAACCTTACCATTATTAGACGCATTTAATGCACCATTTGCCACATTCAAAACCGACGACGAATTTGAAGAACCAAACACAACCCGACCCGAATTTTGAACATTGACACCCGTCGTACCATTTACAGTGATTGTCGAACCGTCTGCCACATCAAGTATTGCTGTGCGTGGATTATTTGCATCGATCGCAACAATATTTCCACCAACGGTCAATGAACCACCACTGGATTTAAATGTCACCGGCGCACCAGTCGCAGTTAAATACACATCGCCCGAACCATTATCCGCCGCCGTGTTCAAATAAACATTTCCATCAACCGATATATCGTTGGTTGCAACCAGGCTGCGTACACCACTGCCCAGATTCAAAACACCACCATTTGTCCGCAGTGTTCCGGTCGAAACGCCACCCGTCCACGCGTTCAGGTTCATTACCCCACCATCAACAACAATGGAACCAATAGACAATTCTGTGCCATTTGTATCAGACCCAATAATGTTCATTGTACCACTGGTATTTGTGACACCACCAGCCAACGCCACACTTTTCGCCTGAATCGTTGTTTGACCATTTGCGTTTGCCACCGCGCCCGATACGGTAATTGACCCATTGTTTGTTGGCGCACCAATTTTCAACACAGCCCCTGCACCACTGTTCGACACACCCGCCAACAATTGAATATCTTTACCATTCAATGTCATATTACCGGCATTTGACACATTGTCATGAATCGTCAAAACGTCACCAGCATCAACAATCGTTTTTGTACCCGCAACCCCCAGCACGCCACCATTAATTGTTATATCATCATTCGCCGTTGACGAAACCGTACCAATGGTCAATGTATCGCCATAATTCTGGACCGATGTGGCATTAACACCAACCCCAGACAACATTGTATTAACCGCCGCCGAACCATTTTCAGTACCATTCGAAATCGTACCTGCATCCAGTACACCACCTGTGACCGTAATTTTTACCAACGATGCCTGATTGTTTGCGATAATATTACTGGACCCCAAATCTAATGTTACCGTTTCGATTTCCAGACCACTGGTCGCCGACATATTTTCCAAATTCATACCATGCGCAAACGTTGTATTTCCGGCAATTTGGAACGATGCATTCCCAGAATTCACAAACGATGCGTGATTTGCGTCACCACCCGAAACCGACAAGGCACCCGCCACAACACGCAAGATGCCCGACGGCGAATCGTTTTTCATTGTGCCGACAACAGTCATTGCACCAGAACCAGTGTTTATATCTAATGCCGCGCCAGAATTTTCAACGTTCCCCATACCCGTAAAATTGCCAGAAGAACGCACAGTCATTGTGCCAGCCAAATTTTGCATATCACCGGTTTGGATTGTTGATGCACTGGTAATACCTGTTGTTGCCGCCACACCCGCCGTTTGACCGGACACCTTGATACCACCAATATTTAACCCACCCGATGTCGTTGTGATTGTTGTGTCGCCCGCCGTTGATGTAATGACACCCGTTGAAATCGTACCCGCATTTAATGACAACGCATCCCCAGATGTTATTGTTCCGCCAATATCCAAAGATGTCGCATTACCAACACTGAAGGCGCCATTTGCAACAACTTCACCACCAACATCAATCCCCAGTGAACTTGTCAGTTTTAACCCGCGGGTCGCATCAACCGTTATTTTATTTCCAACATTAATATCGCCGGCACTGGTAATACCAAACGGCACACCGGCATCTTTAACAATGTATAAATCACCCAATGTTGACGTTGGTTCTTGTGTATCGGTTGTGTTCAATGCACTTATATTATAAACATTAACACCGCCGGTGCCGACATTTATTCCGGTCCCCGTCATAACATTTGAATAATAGCCCGCCCCCAAATTCACAGATGTTGGATTTGTTGGAATATCAACACTTTCGGCGCCAAACGCATAGAACGGCGCCAAACTACACAAAAACGGCAGTATTTTTTTAAACATATTTTTTAGTTTTTTTCCACTACATTTATTGCTATATTATACCATAAATTAATGCTAAAAAAAAACGATATTTACATACCCAAGGAGAAAAACATGTACGAAATCACAAAAATTCATGCACGTCAAATTATGGACAGTCGCGGTAATCCAACCATCGAATGCGATGTCACATTATCAGGTGGTGCATTTGGACGTGCAGCGGTGCCGTCGGGTGCGTCAACCGGGTCTTTTGAAGCATTGGAATTGCGTGATGGCGGAAACGCGTTTATGGGACGCGGCGTAATGACGGCGGTTAAAAATGTAAATGAAATTATCGCACCCAAAATTATTGGCATGGATGCAACAGAACAAAACGATATTGACAACGCAATGATAGAAATCGATGGCACGCCAAACAAAGAAAAATTGGGTGCAAATGCAATATTATCTGTATCATTGGCGGTGGCGCACGCCGCAGCAAATGCGATGCACATGCCCCTGTATAAATACATTGCGAAAATTTATGGCAATGAAAATCCATGCGTTCTGCCCCGCCCCATGATGAACATTATCAACGGTGGCGCACATGCCGACAACGGTCTGGATGCCCAAGAATTTATGATTATTCCCGTTGGCGCAAAAAACGAATTTGATGCCATACGCATGGGGGCCGAGGTTTTCCATAACCTGAAAACAATATTAAAACGCGGCGGTCATTCCACCAATGTTGGTGACGAAGGCGGCTTTGCGCCAAACTTTGATTCATGTCGCGCGGCACTGGATACAATTGTTGCGGCAATAAAATCGGCGGGTTATACACCGGGCACGGATGTTGCAATTGGTCTGGATGTGGCATCATCGGAATTTTATGCAGACGGCGTTTATTCATTCGAAGGGCAAAAATTATCGTCTGCCGATATGATTGCGTTTTATGAAAAACTGATTGCTGAATATCCAATCATTTCAATCGAAGACGCGTTGGCGGAACAAGATTGGGAATCATGGACAACATTGACCGGGCGAATCGGTGACAAATGCCAATTGGTTGGTGACGATTTGTTTGTGACGAACCCAGAACGTCTGGCACGCGGAATCGAAATGCACGCGGCAAATGCAATTTTGATTAAGGTGAACCAAATTGGGACACTTACCGAAACACTGCGCGCGATTAAAATGGCACAAGATGCAAAATATGGTGTAATTGTTTCCCACCGCAGTGGCGAAACCGAAGACACCACAATCGCAGATTTAGCGGTGGCAACAAATGCCGGGCAAATTAAAACCGGTTCGATGTCCCGCACCGACCGCATGGCAAAATATAACCAGTTATTACGAATTGAAGAAGAACTGGACAAATCTGCAAAATATGGTATATAAAGAATAAAAGGAAACGGGGAATGCAAATTCCCCGTTTGTTTTAAGAACAAATGTCGATACAAACGATTGTCTTTATCAAATATGTTGTTGCAATTTTATTGCTGGGGTTTGTTGTGTGTTTGCCGGCATATCTGGCACAACAAACAAAAAAAGACAAAACCGACATGGCGCGCATCCGCATTGCCAGTTGGTTGCTGGGTTGGACATTTATCGCGTGGTTATGGTCTTTATTTAAATCGACACAAAAATAAACATAACGGGGACAAAAAGATTTGTCCCCGTTATAAATTGGTATTCAAAATGTTTGAATGGTTTTTATAATTCGTTTTCGCCATGTGGCAAATCAATGCCACGTTCGCTGAACATCTTATTCAAGTTCACCGCCTGGATTCCCTTTTTGAACCCAACATTGCGCGATGCATTGTTAAACAATTTACCCTTGTCATTCATGTTTTTACCTCTATTCAAAACATCTCTCTGACACAACCAGTATATAATACGACAAACATTTGTCAAGTACTATTTTATGGTTTTGTCAACTATTGTTTTCACCCCTGCCTTAGTATTCGCCAACCTCTACTGCGACTGGTGCGCCGGCTGGTTCATTTTCGGTATAGTGTGTTTCTTTGACAACGCGAACACGACGATTCGCCGCATTTGGCGTGTTATCTGGTGTTGGCACCGCCAGGTCTTCTTCGCCACTGGATACGGCGACAATTTGGCTGGCTGGGATACCATATTCAATCAGCATTTTCTGCACTGCTTCGGCACGACGACCGCCCAATGCATAGTTATAACTTTTCGAACCCGATGTATCGGTATGACCAACAACCGAAACCTTGATATTCTTGTTTTCCTGGGTCGCAGTTGCCAATTTTTCAATCAATTCACGATATTCTGGTTTGATTGTTGCCTTGTTAAAATCAAAGCGAACTTCGAACACTTCTTCCATGACATGTTGCTTTGGTTCCAATGGAATCTGTTGAACCTTAATCATGGTCTTTTCGCCAGCCGCCGCCTGTAATTTATCCAGACGTGCATTTATCGCCGCCAATTCTTCACGCATTGCCAACATCATGTTGATAAACTCTTCACGCGTGACTAATTCTTCACCAATCATTGGAATCGGTTCTGGTTCTTCGGCACAATCGCACGGAACAGGTTCTTCTGTCATTTGTGCATACGGGCATGGTTCCGCACCACCACATGTTTGTTGTGCGGCACATGGGCAAGTACTGTTGACATTGGCGTTGTTTTCATTTGATACCGCATTCACAACACCCAAGCTACGCGCATCCAATGTATTACCATTGTTTGACATATTTTTGCTGACGGTTTTGTCGCCACCATAGATATTTTGGTTAAACACCATTGGTTGCACAGGCACCGGATTAATCAAATGTTCTGGGACATTTACATTATTTACGATAATAACCCCTTCACGCGCTGGCGCCCCTGCCCCGCGCATTGCGGTCATTGTACGGGTTTCCGGATAATATGTTGACGATTCTGTGATAACCGTTTCGGTTTCACCAACCTTGACATCGGCAACTGGTTTTGTTTTGTTAATAACCTTGCCGCCCTTGCAATCACGCAACGCCGTCAGCGAACGCATAAAACGTTCACGACATTGTGCGGCAGTCGCATCTTGACCACTGGCGGTTGCAGACACCCAGCAATCGTATTTTGCTTGAACTTCCGCAGCCAATTCTGGTTGATTGATGCTGGCATCATTTTGCAATTGTTCCATCAAATCGTTATACGCCGTATATAATTCAAACGATGTGTTTTCATCATCAACCGGCCAATTGTCCATTGTTTCTGGGAACGGCAATTCACCCGAAAACGCCGCCACAGCCTTTTGCGCGAACAATTCGCCAATTTCGGGATACCCACTGGTCCGTGCATTGTACATTGCATATGAACGATAATTCATCGCCAATTGATTCAAGAAAGAATCTTGGTGTGGTGCCGAATAGACATCCAGACGTTCAACATAGTCAACCGTTGGCGTTGCAATCGGTGCGCCCGCATTTTCATTTGAATTACCGGCGCAACCCGCCAAAATCAGTGCAATTCCGCCAAACAACATTTGAACTTTGAAATTTGAAATTTGAACTTTCATAGAAGTGTCCCCTTTCCCTTGTTGTTGATATTATACGATTTTTCGCAATGTTAGTAAAGCAGAAAAAACACCGGCGCACGTGTTTATGTTATTTATTCAAAAATTGTGTTGCGACCGACCCCAGTGATGACAAACCACCCCCCAGGTTCATACCACTGCTGGTAATATTTCCAACAGTGTCCATAATTGTTCCCGTATTTGTCTTTTGCCCAACACCCGCCATTGTTGTTGTCAAGAATTCGCCCCACATGGCACGTTTCTTCTGGCTAAGTTTTGAATTTGAACAATTTTCAATTTTTGAAATTAATTTTGCCGCCATGGTCGCTTCTGCGCGGGTATAATCTGCTTCGCCGAAATCGACTAAATTAAATATGTCATAAATATCCGACACAGTTTTTTTGTTTTTGCATGTGTCACTGCCATCATCACAATATTCTGCCTTGCCGACCTTGGGGAACTTTTCCCATACTGTGCCGTCATTACCTGCGCCGGTAAAATAATCATAACGAATATTGTCCAATTCCGTACCATAATTTAATCTTACATCCGATGCATAGCACGATCCCGCCGGGCACCGTGTTCGTTTTAGACGCTGTTGCACCTCGTCCGCGGTCATTGCACCAGTTTTCGCCCATTCTTTGACGATATTATCAACAAATGTTATTTCCGCACTGGATGGGATACATTCAGTCGTCAATTCTTTCTGTTTTGCGGTTAATTGCTGAACATTTGAATACAATGTTAACACCGTTGGTATCAAACTGCCCGCGGTACTGGTCGTGGATGCCGCCTGGGTCGCGACAGGTGCCGCCTTTTTGACCGTGACCGCAGCCGTGGCGACCGATGTCGTCACGCATGCAATTATTGCAACAAATGCGATATGGGCTTTTTTCATCTCTCTTGGGCTATATTATATCACAAAAACATTATCAAACAAATATAAAAATTGCTTTTTCGTGTTGGGCGCGCTAAACTGTATAACATGGCAAACGATCGTCGTATGTTTATTATATTTACCAAGCACCGCCGTCTGCAGCGTCTGTGGCAATTCTTTTTCACGGGCTGGGGTTTGATAATGGTTGCAGCATTGGTGGCGGGTGCACTGTTCACGCACCAATTGTTGTGGACTCCAATTTCAGCGATAAATATGAACGACATTGCAACCAATCAATTCAAAATGACTGGGGCATCTTTTTCGGGCGTTGACCGCGATGGCAATCCGTTTAAAATTCGTGCCACCACCGCACGCCAAGAATATGACAAACCTGATTTGGTGTTTTTGGATACGGTGTCTGGTTCAATAACGCGCCCGGTTGATGGCAAAATGGAAACAACAAATATATCGGCACAAACCGGTCGATACAATATTAAACAGCGCACAATCACATTAAATGGCAACGTTCGGGTTGATTCATCTACGAACGACCGCGTATTAACCAACGAATTGGTGATTAAATTATGAAACAATCTGTATTAAGAATTGAACATTTATCAAAATCATATGGCAAGCGCATGGTTATCCGCGACATATCGCTGGTCGCGCGCCAGGGCGAATCGGTGGGGTTGCTGGGGCCAAACGGCGCGGGTAAAACAACGGCGTTTTATTGCATCACGGGTCAATTAAATGCCACCGGTGGCCAAATATTTTTAAATTCCCAGGATATAACCCACCTGCCGTTTTATCAACGGGCGCGGTTGCACATTGGCTATTTACCCCAAGAAAACAGTGTTTTCCGCGGCATGACGGTTGAACAAAACATTATGTCGATACTGGAAGTCGTCGAACCAGACAAAAAAAAGCGCAAACAAAAACTGGATTCTCTGTTGGATGAATTTGCAATATCGTCATTGCGACACAGTCCGGCAACGGCACTGTCGGGGGGTGAACGCCGCCGTGTTGAAATTGCACGCGCATTGGCGAACGACCCAAAATTTATTTTGCTGGACGAACCATTTGCCGGCATTGACCCAATTGCCGTGAACGAAATTCGGTCGTTGGTGTCGCAATTAAAGAATCGCGGTCTGGGGGTTATTATTACCGACCACAATGTGCGCGAAACATTGGGCATTACCGACCGCAGTTATGTCTTGCACGATGGTAAAATATTAAAGCAAGGCACCACCGATGAAATCATCAGCGATGAAATGGTGAAAAAGGTATATCTGGGCGAAGATTTCGTGATGTAAAACAAAAATAAAATCGAATAAAAAAAACCACCGCAACCGCGGTGGTTTTTTTTAGAAATAACACCCAACATTTGTTTTTGTATTGTTGGTCCAAGCACTATTACATACTGTTGGGCAAGTACCGCTACAGTTCCCGTTGCTTGAATTTGCACTAGCCCCCAGTAACTGTGCATAATACCACCGTGTAATATCACCACTTTGCACCTTGCACCAACATGCCTGGCTGGAACCGCTAACTTCGCTGCCCGACGGATAATCATATGCAAGGTTAGCATCCCCTGCAACATTTCTGCAACTGGG